>JBOGVU010000081.1:0-11274 GCA_050692915.1 Actinomycetota bacterium
GGGCCGGCCATCCGAGCCTGCGCCCGGGTGTCGCGAGCCCGGACCAGGAGCGGGCGAACCGGGAGGCCGAGGCGCTCGGCCACCGCCCGGGCCAGCACCTCGGCCTGGTCGAAGCCCCGCCGGGCCCGTCGGCGCCGGGAGAGCGGGACCCACGTGACCGTGTCGGCCGGGAGGAGCTCCCCGGCCACCTCGCCCATGGCCCCTGCCAGGTGAGGCCCCACGGCGTGCCAACCGGAGAACTTCATGCCCCGGATGGCCCGGGCCAGGGAACCGTCGTACAGGAACGGCGCACGGGCGGCCGAGATCGAGCTCGGCGGGCAATCGACGCACGACGGCACCGATTCCTCCCAGGGGCGCCCGCACCGTTCGCACCACGGCGCCAGGATCACCCCGACCTCCTCGGTGCATCCGGGGCAGAGCGGCCACCCCGCACCGCCGCACGACGCGCACCGCGGGGGGAACAGCACGTCGAGCAGTGTCCCCATCCGGCCGACGGTACCCGCCGCCGCCGACACGAACGCGGGGGTTCTAGGGGAGGTCGAGCGTGGCCGAGGCCCTGCGCGTGCCGGCCGCCACCTCGAGGTCGAGCCGGGTGGCCCGCTTCGGGACCGGGTGGGCCACCGTCGAGCGGACCTCACGATCCTCGCTCTCCTCGACCACGGGCAGCCGGCGGCTGCCGAGCCGCAGCCGGAGCCGGGCGTTCGGGACATCCGCCGGGGGACGCCACCGCACCGCGGTCCGGTCGGACTTCAGCTCGACCCGCTCGATCACGGCCCCGCCGACCTCGAGGTTCGGTCGGAGGTCGGCCCTGCGGACCTCGGCGGAGGGCCAGGGGACCACGAACCGCTTCCCTCCGCCGTCTGGGCCTCGCAGGCGGGAGCGGCCGTCGACCTCGACCTCGGCCACCACGCAGTACCACCCGGGGTCCAGCCCGGCGAAGGGGACGTCGAAGGGGATCAGGACCTCCCGGTGGGGCGCCACGTCGACGGTGGCATGATCGGCCGCCACGGCCTGGACGGCCCGGGCGAGATCGTGGGCCGGCACCACCTCGGCCCCCACGAGGCGGATCTGGTGCGGCTCCCGGTCCAGGGCCCGCACCACGACCGCCCCGCGGACCGAGGCGGGGAACCGATCGAACACCGTGTCCACCGACACGGCGCGGACGGGCGCGTCGCTCAGGTCCCGTGCTCCCACGACCGCAGGTACGCCTCCTGCTCCTGCGTGAGCTCGTCGATCTCGATGCCCATCGACTGGAGCTTCAGCCTGGCCACGTCATCGTCGATCTCCGTGGGCACGGTGTGGACGGCCTTCCCCAGACCCGCTCCCTGCTTCACGATCCACTCCACGCACAGCGCCTGGTTCGCGAACGACATGTCCATCACCGAGGCGGGGTGACCCTCTGCCGCGGCCAGGTTCACCAGCCGGCCCTCGGCCAGCAGGTTGATCCGCCGCCCGTCCGGCATCCGGTACTCGTCGACGTGCTCGCGGATCCGCCTGCGCTCGACCGACAGCGCCTCCAGCGCGCCGGTGTCGATCTCCACGTCGAAGTGGCCCGAGTTCGCCAGCACCGCGCCGTCCTTCATCGCCTCGATGTGCTCCCGTCGGATCACGCTCGTGTCGCCGGTCACCGTGACGAACACCTCGCCGGCCCGGACCGCTTCGCGCAGGGGGAGGACCTCGAAGCCCTCCATGGCCGCCTCCAGAGCGATCACCGGAGAGACCTCCGTGACCACGACCCGGGCCCCCAGGCCCCTGGCCCGCGAGGCCACCCCCCGCCCGCACATCCCGTACCCACACACCACCACTACCCTGCCGGCCATGAGCAGGTTCGTGGCCCGGAGGATCCCGTCGATCGTCGACTGGCCGGTGCCGAAGCGGTTGTCGAACAGGTGCTTGGTGCGGGCGTCGTTCACCGCAACGATCGGGTACCCCAGCGCGCCGTCCTCCGCCATGGCCCGGAGCCGGATCACCCCGGTGGTGGTCTCCTCCGTGCCCCCGATGACCTCGCCTACCTGCTCCGGACGCTCCTTGTGGAGCGTGCTCACCAGGTCGGCGCCGTCGTCCATCGTCACGTGCGGATGGTGGTCGAGGACCGAGCGGATGTGACCGTAGTACGTCTCCTGGTCCTCGCCGCGGATCGCGTAGGTGTCGATCCCGTCCTGCTCGCACAGAGCGGCGGCCACGTCGTCCTGGGTCGACAGGGGGTTCGAGGCGCACACGGCCACCTCGGCGCCGCCGGCCCGGATGGTCTCCAGAAGGTACGCGGTCTCGGTAGTCACGTGCAGGCACGCGGCGACCCGCATCCCGGCCAGCGGGCGCTCCTTCTCGAACCGCTCCTTGATCAGCGTCAGCACCTTCATCTCCCGGGAGGCCCAGTCGATCCGCCCCCGGCCCTTCTCGGCCAGCCCCAGGTCCTTCACGTCGCAGTCCATGCGTCTCCCCTCAGATCTCCACCAGCACCCGCTCGAGCACCCCGGCAAGCCTCCCGGCGAACGCCGTGGCCACCTCCTCCACCTCGACGTGGGTCGTCCCAGGCCCCGCGGCGTTCGTCACGCAGTACAGGCCGACGAACCGCAGGCCCAGGGCCGCCGCCGCGCTCGCCTCAGGGACCACGGACATTCCGACCACCGTGGCCCCGGCCCGGCGAAGGTACTCGATCTCCGCGGGGGTCTCGTACGTGGGGCCGGCGCAGGCCGCGTACACGCCCCGGCCGGCCGGGAGCCCCAGGTCCGCGGCGGCCTTCAGGGCCGCCTCGGCCAGGTCCCGGTCGTACGCGTCGGCGGGGTTCACGAACGGGGGCCGCCCGTCCTGGTGCCGCCACCCCCGCAAGGGGTTCTGACCCAGGAAGCTGAGGTGGTCCTGGCCCACCACGAGCGATCCGGCCGCTAGTCCCGGGTCCAGCCCGCCCACCGCTGCCGTGGCGATCAGCACCTCGGCGCCGAGCGCCGCGGCCACCCGGGTGGGCAGGGTCACCAGCGCCATGTCGTGACCCTCGTAGTAATGGATCCGTCCCAGGAACGCGGCCACCGGAACGCCGGCCAGGGTCCCCACGACCAGCCGGCCCGCGTGGCCGGGGACCGTCGGCTCCGGGAACCCGGGGAGGTTGGCGTAGGGGATCTCCGCCTCGGCCTCGATCGCCTCGACGGCCCGGCCCAGGCCGGAGCCTAGGACGATGGCCGCCCGAGGCACGGTCGCGGTGGCCTCTCTGACGGCCTCCACCGACCGCTCGGCGAGCCCGTCCCCCGGGCCGACGGTCATGGCGACAGCCGCTCCTTGATCCGAACCAGAGCGTCCATCGAAGCAGGATCTATCCCCCGGGCCAGGGCGTGGTACGCGCTGGCCATGTCGCCCACCACCGCCAGGGAGAGACACCGGCCCAGCGGGGTCTCCCCGCGGGCGGCGACCTCCCGCCACTCCAGCCCCGAGTCCGCCACCAGCTCCAGGGTGGCGTCGAGACGGGCCTGCACCCGCTCGTGCTCCCCGGGCTCGCGGAGGATCAGGAGACAGAACCCCTCGCCTCGCTTGGCCGTCCACCCCACGACCTCGTGGTGGTCGAGCTCGGGGAGCGTGGAGGCGAACGCCGGCACCTCCGCGTTCTCGTTGAACGCGGTCTTCCACCGCCACGCCGCCGCGGCGCTCACGCCCTCAGAACCCCACGTCACGGGGATCCGCTCTCCCACCCACTCGGCCACTTCCTTCGCCTCGTTCCGCGGGACCTCCGGCCCCAGCTCCTCCGCCAGCCGATCGAGCGAGGCCGCCGCGGCCTCCACCTCTTCGTCCACGCCGGAGAGCGCTCCGGCGGCCACCAGCGCGCCGAGGACACCACCCACGAGCGACCCGAGCCCGGCACGAGGCACCGGGGCGTCGGTCGGGATCAGGACCGCGGGGAGGTCCGCCTCGCGGGCCGCGGCCGCCAGGGCGCCGCCGCCGCCCACGACCACAGCCGTGCAGCCGCGCGCCCGAGCCTGCCCGAACGCCGAGATGGTCTCCTCCGTGTCGCCCGAGTAGGAGACGCACAGGACGAGATGCTCGTCGCCGTACCCGCGAGGCACGCCATAGCCGCGAAGGGTGACCATCGGGATCCCGGCCCTGTCCCCGAAGGAGGCCGCGGCCACGTCGCCGGCCACCGCCGACCCGCCCATGGCGCAGACCACCACGCCGCGGACCTCGCCGGCGAACGGGATCGGCGAGCTCCGCGCCGCCGCGTACGCCTCCCGCAGCTGCCTGCCGATGTCGGCGAACGCGTCCAGCATCCCCCGGGGATCGCCGGCCCGGAGGGCGGCCGCATCGTCGAGGATCTGCCTCACCGATCCGGCTTGATCGCTTCGTCCACGAGCATGACCGGGATGTCGTCGCGCACCGGGTAGCGGTAGCCACACCGGCCGATGCACACCACGAGCTCCTCCTGCTCGCGGTACTCCACGTCGCCCCGGCAGTTCGGGCACGCCAGGATGTCCAGCAGCTCCTTGTCGAGCGCCATCACGTCTCCTTCCGGATCGTCGCCAGCAGCTCGCGGGTCTTCTCTTCGAGCAGGGGCTCGGCCCTGGCCTCCACGTTGAGCCGCAGCAGCGGCTCGGTGTTCGAGGCCCGCACGTTGAACCACCAGTCGTCGTACTCCACCGTCAGACCGTCGAGCCTGTCCTGCCGGCCGTCGGCGTGCCGCCGGGCCAGCTCCTCGATCGCGCTCTCCTGGTCCTCGACCTCCGAGTTGATCTCGCCGGAATCGTGGTACCGGCGGTACGGAAGGAGGAGCTCCGACATCGGGACCCCCGCCTCCGACAGGCGCTCCAGCAGCACGAGCGCCGCGATCAGCCCCGAGTCCGCCCGGTAGTGGTCCCGGAAGTAGTAGTGGCCGGAGTGCTCGCCGCCGAAGATGGCCCCGGTCTCGGCCATGACCTTCTTGATCAGCGAGTGGCCCACTCGGGTCCGGACCGGGACGCCCCCTCGCTCCCGGATCACCTCGGGGACCACCCAGGAGCAGATCACGTTGTACAGGATCGTCCCTCCCGGCTCCCGCTCGAGCATCGCCTCGGACACCAGCGCGGTGACCAGCGAACCGGACACGCCCTCGGCCCGCTCGTCCACCAGGAACACCCGGTCGGCGTCCCCGTCGAAAGCCAGGCCGAGATCGGCCCCGTGCTCGGTCACCACCCGCCGGAGGTCCTCCTGGTTCTGTGGCTGGATCGGGTCGGCCGGATGGTTGGGGAAGGTGCCGTCGAGCTCCAGGTACATCCCGACCAGCTTCACCGGGAGGCGCTCGAAGATGGCGGGGAGGACCAGCCCGGCCATGCCGTTCGCTGCGTCGGCCACCACGGTCAGCGGGGCCAACCGGTCCGCGGCCACGAACGAGAGCACGTGGTCCACGAAGTCCTCGAGCATGTCGCGCGAGGTGAGGCGCCCGGCCGCACCGGTCGGCGGCAGGTCGCGCTCGGCCAGCTCGCGGACCTCGACCAGGCCCGAGTCCTCGCCGACCGGCGCCGCGCCGGCGCGACAGAGCTTGATGCCGTTCCACTCGGGGGGGTTGTGGCTGGCTGTGAACATTGCCCCCGGGAGACCGAGCCGCCCGGACGCGAAGTACAGCATGTCGGTGGTGGCCAGCCCGATGTCGACCACGTCCGGTCCCCTCCCGGTGACGCCCTCGGCGAACGCGGCCGACAGGGCCGGCGAGGAGAGCCTGCTGTCCCGGCCCATGACGATGCGGCCGGCCCTGGTGAACTCGGCGAACGCCGAGCCGATCCGGCGAGCGGCCGCCTCGTCCAGCTGGTCGGGATACACCCCGCGGATGTCGTACGCCTTGAAGATGGAGGGCAGGGACGTCACGCCGCGGATTCTACCCGGGGCGCCCGAGGCACCCCTCAGGAGTGGCCAAAGCCCGGCCCAGGGAGGGTGGGGCCGGGCTCTGGTCGGTCGGTCTGCTCAGCGGCGAGGGAGGTGGGCCAGGGCGACGTCGCGGTCGATCTCCGCACCGTCGCGCTGCCAGCCCGTGGCCTCGCACGCAACGCAGGTCCAGTACCGCACGGTGCCGTCGGCCATCTCCATGGCCACGGACATCGTGTCGGCGGAGCCGCACGTCGAGCAGGTCGTCTGCAGGGGGCTGCGCGTCGCGTTCATACTCTTGTTCTCGGCCTGGGACCCTCCCCCGCAGCATGGCCAGAACGGGCCATTTTCGCTGGTCACAAGGGGCTAGTCAGGGGTGACTAGTCCGCCGGGGCCGGCCCCCCGGGGCAGATCCTTCCCGATGTACCGGGAGCGGAGCCGGCCGCCCTCCCTCCAGTACGCGTACCAGTAGGGCCCGTGGGGGCACGTGGCACACCCGTCCCGGCCGCACCGCACCCGTTCCTGCCGGTACGTGACCTTCCCCCGGGCTGAGTGCTCGGGAAGCTCGACGCCGTGCCGGGAGACCAGAAGCCCCCTGGCGAAGATGAGGAGCCGGCGGAGGTCGTGCTCGTCGAGGGACCGGACCTCCCTGATCAGCTGACGGTCGAGGGACATGCTTGGGTACCAGCGTACCCAAGACAGCTGGTAGTGGTCAGTTTGGCTCCTGACCCTTTTCGACGGGGAGGACTTGCATCGGCTCGCGTTAGAATCTCGGAGAACATGGCGAGGAAGAGCCGATTCGATCCAGGGGGCTACGCCTACGGTGAATTGCCGGGGCCAGCGCCGGGCCAGACGCACCAGGACGCTCCGTTGTCGCCACGCGGACGTTTGGTCTGGTGGCTGGTCGTAGCGGCCCTGTTGATTGGGACTGCGGCTCTGGTGTTGACCGCACTCCTCTCAAACTGACCCACCACTGACCGGCTCAGGCGGACGCGGCGGGGGCCAGCGGCGGGGCCGAGCGACGCTCGTCGAGCCGTCGCCACCGGTACGGGGCCGTGATCGCGTCGGCGTGGCCGGCGCAGAGGTCGAGCAGGTTCGGATCCCGCTGGGGCACCAGGTCGCCGATCCACAGGACCCGCTCCAGGTACCGCAGCGCCGCCGTGGCCGTGGCGGCCTCCCGGCATCCCTGCTTCCCGCACAGTCGCACGGCGGGAGCATAGATCACACCGGTGTGATTCGCAAACCGGACCGCCGGACGGGGTCTTGTGTAGCGGGACCGTTACCTAAGCAGGACCACGGGCGACGACCTCCGGGCTTCCGCCGGCCGGGAGGCCGAGCGACCCGAAACGCCAGGAAGGAGGCCCCGCGGCCTCCTTCCAGAAACATCCGGACAAAAGCGTACTCCGAGTTGGCCTTCCAGGTCGCCCCTTCGTGCCTCCTCGGAGTACAAATATCATCCTATCGGTACCCCGCCGTGCGCGCAAGGCGAGGGACGGGTTTTGTCACTCTTTCCAGAGGGCGGCGCTATGAGACGATGTGCGCGGTCGTCCCGATGGGGACGATCTCGTACAGCTCCTCGACGTCGTCCATGAACATCCGGACGCAGCCGTGCGAGGCGTAGCTGCCGATCGAGTACGAGGCCGAGGTGCCGTGGATCCGGATCCCCGGCGCGTCGAGGTACAGGGCCCGGGTGCCCAGAGGGTTGCTCGGGCCGCCCGGGATCATGTCCGGGAGGCTGGCCCCCCAGCCATCGGGTGCCGGGTTGATCCACACGGGGTTCTCGCGCTTGTCCCAGATCGTCCACTCCCCCGTCGGGGTGGGGTACTGCGCGGAGCCCGCGGCCACCGGGTACGCCTTCACCTTCCGGAGCCCCTGGTACAGGGTCAGCTCGAGCTCGGACAGATCGACCACGATCGTGTGGCCCAGCTCGTCGCGGCCCACCTCGGGCTCGATCCGCTGGGTGGGCAGCTCCACCCTGACCGAGCCGTCCATCACCGCGGCCCGGAGGGCCTGCTTCGCCCCCCGCATGGGGAGCTCTCGACCGAACTTCGGCCGCTGGAGCACCAGCTCCCCGTCGACGTAATCCACGGAGGCATTCGACGGATCCACGGCCACGCTCTCGGCGGCAGTCGTCACGAACTCGCGGATCCGGGGTACGTCGGTGCGGTACCGGACCAGAGCGTCGTGGGCGATGGGCCGGTTCAGGACCCGGCGGAACACCCGCTCGGGCCACGCGTACCCCCCGTTCAACGCCAGGGCCTCGTCGACCACGGCCTCGACCTCGGCGCCGGTCCCCAGGTCCCAGGGGGTCACCCGCCACACCTGGTCGCCGGCCTCGACCACGATCTGACGGCCGAGGTCGGTCTCGATCTCGGCCTGCACGGCCGCCACCGCCTCGTTCCGGGTCATCTCCCCGACGTCGACGCCGGCGATGGTCACCCCCGGCAGGAGCCGGTCGGCGGTGGCCGCGTCGTACCGGTACGACGCATAGGCCGTTCCACCACCCAGGAGTAGGATCCCCAGGGCGATCGAGACCACGACGGGGGCACTCCCCCTCGTGCGTGGGGCCACGTGACGCCTGTTCCTCACGATAAGGATGGTACCCAGAGTGCGGGTTCCGTCAACCCCCGTTCACCCGACGGGGACGCCCACGGCCACCGCGTACGTCCTGCGGTCGAGCGAGACCTGGGCCGGGACCACCAAGCCACCGGCAGACTCCACCAGGACCGCCACCGGTGTCGATGGGAGCTCGAGGTGGGCGAACGCGCCCGCCGGGACCTCGATCACCTCCGGCCGTGCCTCCTGCCCTCCCAGAACGGACACGGTGACCTCGGCCGGGCCGCCCCCGGGGTTCTGCAGCAGCAATGCGGCCGGACCCCCCTCGGGCGGCGTGGCCGGCAGGACCACCCACCTCGTCGCGCCGGCGGGAGCCCCGCCCGTGGCGGCCAGGTCGCCCGGCTCCGGCTCCGGCGGTTCCTGCGGCTCCTCCCTTCGGCCCCCTCCGCCACCGCCCTGTGCGCCGCCGCCCTGTGGGCCGCCACCTCGTCGCTCCCGCCGTGCCGTCGGCGCCGGCTCGGGGACTGGGGGGACCAGCAGTCGCCCGGCCAGAAGCGGGGCCGCGCCCTCGCCCTCGACCAGCACCCCTCCCCCCTCCTGGGGGAGGTCGAACGCCGCCGACGATCCGCCCGGCACCGACTCCAGGTCTAGCAGCGGGGTCTGCCCCCCCTGGCCCAGCGCGTCGGCCCGGAACGCCGCCTCGTCGCCGGCCGTGGACACCACCAGTCGGCCCGATGCCGGTTCCCCGGTCCCGGGGAGGACCCATGAACGGGCCGCCGCCGGTGTCCCCACGACCGTCCGCACCCCCGCCGGCGACACGGTCACCCCGCCAACCACCACCCGGCCCAGGTGGGCCACCACCTCGGCGGCCACTCCGGGCTCCCCCAGAGCGAACCGGCCCATCGACACTGCCTTCACCTGGCCGGGGTCGAGCACCAGCCCCCTGAGCCGACCGTGGCCGATCGGCCCCCCCTCGCCGAGGAGGCGCACGTCGATCACGGCTTCGGACCCGAAGGGGTTGTGGATCACTACGGTGGCGTCCTGGCCCCGAAGGGTGCTGGCCTCCGACACGAACCACTCGGTGGCCGGCTGGTCGGCGCACGGCTCGGCGCCGACCCCGCCCTCCCCGTCGGGACGGGCAGTCACCATCCCCGCCGCCACGGCCGATCCGAAGAACTCCACGACGGTGGCCGAAGCCATCTCTGGTGCGGGGACCTCGATGTAGGCGTGCGTGCCGGGAGCCACCGTCGAGGCGGTCGACCCCGGGGGGCCGGCGCCCGTCCGGCTGGTCACGATCACGTCCGAGGGGACCTCCGTCGGATTCGCCACCACGATCCACGCCCGCCACCCCTGGCCGCCGCCGTGAGGGCAGTACCAGGCTCCGGAGACGCCCGGCCCGGCGGCCGACGGGTGCCGCGGCGCCGCCCCGATGCGCCGCTCCATGGCCACCCCACCGGCCACGACCGCCGCCGAGACGGCCGCCGCAACGACGAGCCGGGTCCGCGGCGTCACGTCCGGCTCACCTCAGGTACCGCCGGGGCCTCAACGGTCGCGGCCACCACCCTCCTGCGGGTGGGTCGCTCGTCCCGGGCGGTTCGCCGGATCGACCAGAGCGCCACGGCCCACAGCACGCCCAGACCGGCGAGCTCGAGCGTCCGTCTGGTTCCACCCTCGAAGCTGACCGTCACCGGCCCGGGCAAACCCTCGAACCCCAGGGCCCAGCCGAACGCGGGGAACGGGACCACTTCCCCCGCAGGCGATCGAGCCCGCCACCTTGGGTCGAACCGGTCCGTAACGAGCACGAGCGAGACGCCTCCCTCAGGGGCGGTGCCCCTGAGCACCTCCGGCCCCCCGTGCAGGCGGCCTGCCGTGGCTCCGCTCACGTGTGCTGCCGCCAGGAGGGCCTCCGACCGGGCCGCCGCCACCGCCGTCTCCCCGGGGAGCACCGCGGCCGGCGGCACGGCCCGAGCGTTCCGATAGATCGACAACCCGCCGGCCCGCTGCACCAGGTCCAGGTCCACCTGGTCGCCGAGTCGCTGGGCCGCCAGGACCGGCAGGCGGTCCTCGCCGGCGACCACGTACCGGATCCCCATGGGCCCGAGCAGCGCGCCGGCGTGGCTGATCCGTCCCTCCAGCATCGCCGTCAGGATGGCCTCCACTCGCGCCAGTGCCGTCCCGTCCGGCGGCATGCCGATGGCCAGGAGGGACCGGCCGGCGCGGCCGGTCACCCCGTACGCGACCTCGGCCCCCTGGGTGACCGCCACACCCTCAGGGTCGCTACCGGGAGGAGGGAACGGCAGGCCGTCGTCGGCCGCGAGCCACAGCACCCGGAATGGTGTGCCGGGCTCGGTCGACGTCACCACGGGCCAGGCAGGGGCCACCCGCTCCCGTCCCACGGCCCAATCGCCGGGGAGGATCCGGATGACCTGTCCGGCGAGACCGAGGACCAGCACCGTGGTCGTCAGCGCCGCCACGATCTGGGGGGTCCCGAACGCGGCCCGGCGGACGCCGTGCGGCATCCCCGCTACGCCCAGTCCCACCAGGAACGCCAGCGATAGCGCGGAGGCGGCCACGTACGGCACCGGATCGTCGATCGGAAGGGGGAGCCGGCCGGCCGCGGCGAGCCAGGCCAGCGGGATCCCGGCAGCCGCGGTGAACAGGGCTCGCCAGGCGGCTCGCCGCTCCGCGGCCACCGCGAAGGCCAGAACCCCCGCCACCGGCAGGAACGCGGCTGTCACGCCCGACCCGGGCCCCGGTCCGGGGGCCAGCAGGAGCAGGTCGACGAACCGCGCCCGGGCCGGCGGGCCCGGGGTACCGCCCGCCTGGACCAGCGTGGTCACGAACGGGAAGAGAAGGAGCGCGGCCACCGCGGCGGTCCCCGCGGCCAGGAGCAGCCCCGGG
>JBOGVU010000082.1:0-10976 GCA_050692915.1 Actinomycetota bacterium
GGTGGTCGGGTGGCTCATGATCACCACTCCGCCCTCGCGCACCAGCGGCCGGCCGCGGTACATGTTGAAGAAGTAGCCCAGCCCCAGGCACATCACCAGGATCGGGTTCATGATCGAGTTCACGTTGTACGGGCAGATGTACGGCAGCCCCACCACCAGGATGTCCGACTGGCCGTTCACCTCGACCTTCTGCTGGCGGTGCACGCCCGCCAGCGTGCGCTCGTGCACCGCCTCGGTCTCGCCGGCGTTCACCCCGGTCACGCCGTAGGGAGCCCGGATGCGCCGGAACACCTCGCGCCGGATCCGCGAGGGAGCGGCGTCGTTCGCCTTCTTGGCCGCCAGGTAGCCGGCCTGGTCCCTCAGCGACCACTCCCACTCACGCCGGTTCAGGAACCCGAACTCCCGCGGGAACGTCTCGTTGTTGAGCGTGGTCTCCACGGTGAAGATCCGAAGGTGATCGGCCAGCAGCCTCCCCATCCTGGCGGCCGAGCCGTGGAGCGCCGACTGAGGCGGGTCCATGTACGACCGCGAGTTCAGCATGGTGTGCACGTTGTGGTGGTGACGGAGGCTTCGGTACGAACCGAGGCCCACCGGAACCGACTTGTGCCCGCCGTCCATGGCCACGAGGTTGACGTTCACGTACACCAGGAGGTCGGACTCGGCCGCCCGTCGCGAGATCTCCACGTCCTCGCCCTTGTCGGTCTGGCCGATGTACGCGAGGCCGTCGGGATCCTCGGCGTCGAAGTTCCGGAGACGCTCCGGCCAGAACGATCGGTACACCCGCTCGCCCACGACCCGCTCGATCTCCTTGGCGGTCATCCGGCGGTGGAGCGAGTTCGCCACCACGAGCTCCACGTCCTCGACCCCGCCACGGGCCGCCAGCTCCAACACCTCCTCCAGGACGAGCTGACGCACGTCCGGCGGCTTCATGGGCGGGAGCGGGAGCGAGATGTCGTCGAACGCGATGGTGAGCCGCATCCCCGGGCGGAGCAGCTCCGGCAGCGGCTCTGAGCCGAGCGGGTTGAGCAACGCGTCGCGGATCGCCCCCCGCACGTCCGGAAGCGGCGGGAGCGAGACGGGCGGGTACACGACCCGGGTGCCCAGGGGGAACCGCTGGACCCCGAAGCCCTCGCCACGGTGCACCAGGAGCGGCGGGGTCCGCTCATCCACCTCGAGCACGAAGCCCGGTCTGCTCACCCGTCCTCCCTCGGATCGAACGCCACCTTCGGTGTGCCGAGCCTTCCGGCACTCATGGCGTGGTCGATGGCTTCCCGCCAGCTCCCCAACGGATACGTGGCCCCCAGAACGCCGTCCAGGTCCACCTCGGCCGCCAGCGACAGGGCCAGGTCGAACGCCGAGCGCCGATCGCCGTTCACCCGCTCCGTCCCCGAGGCGTACGCGCCCACGACCTCGAGCTCCCGGAACCATACCGGGGTGAGGTCGGCCCCCGCCACGGGGATTCCCGCCAGCACGACCCGGCCGCCGGCCCTGGTGGTCCGGAGGGCAAGCTCGAGCGAGCCCCGCGTCCCCGCGCACTCCACCGCCAGGTCCACACCCCCGAGGAGGAACGCGCCGCCGCGCTCGGGCTGGAGCCGGAACGCGCGGGAAGCGCGGCGGACCGCCGAGACCGCCTCGCGGGGACCGACCACGTCCGTTGCCCCGTAGCGGCGGGCCAGGTCACGCTGGCCCGGGTGCTTCGCCACCACGACGATGGTTCCGGCGTCGGTGAACTCTCGGAGGGCCAGCAGCGTGAGTATGCCCACGGTCCCGGCCCCCACCACGAGCACTGATGCGCCCGGCTCTGGCCGGCCCCGGAGCGCGGCGTGGATGGCGCAGGCCAGCGGCTCCACCAGGACGGCCCGCTCATCGGGGACCTCATCGGGGACGGCGTGCAGCTGGGAGCGATGGGCCACCAGCATCCCGCTCCACCCTCCGCCGGTGTCCGCGCAGTACCCGGTCTGCAGGCCCGGCGCCACGTGCCCCACCGTGACCCGGTCGCATCGTCCCGTGGCCCCCTCCAGGCACGACGTGCAGGGGGGAAGCCCCCGGGCCGCGCAGGACAGGACGGGGTCCATGACCACTCGGGTCCCGACGGGGAGGTCCTCGACGTCGTCGAACAGGTCGCCGACGATCTCGTGGCCCGGGACGAAGGGCATGGACACCAGCGGCGAGAAGTAGAAGGAGGTGCGGCCGGACAGCGTGGCCAGGTCGGAGCCGCAGATCCCCGCCAGTCGGGGGACCACCCGTCCCCACCCGTCGGCTGGGAGAACGGGCTCGTCGCGATTCACCAGTCGGAGCGGCGCCAGGGGCCCGGCCACCAGGCCGGGGACCCGGTCGCCGATGGCGCGAGCGGCCAGGTAGCGGGGGACCGACCGGAACAGCTCCAGGGCGACCGTCATCCCGCCACCCCGGCCGGCAGGAGCAGGCGCGGCGTCCCCTCCGCCTGGGGCCACTCCTCCACCGGCCAACCTCGCCGTCGGGCCACCCGGTACAGGGCCACGTCTGGGTTGACCGCCACGGGGTTCCCGGCCGCCCCCAGAAGGGGCAGGTCGGAATGGCTGTCGGCGTACGCGTACGACGCCCGGAGGTCCGCCCCCCGCCGGGCGGCGTACCGACGGAGCCACGGGGCACGGGCCTCGCCCACGAGCGGCGGGCGCTCCAGGTACCCGGTGAGCCGGCCGTCCTCGACCACGAGCCGGGCCGCCACCACGTCGTCGAACAGAGGGCGAAGGGGCGACACGAACGGCTCCAGCGCCCCGGTCACCAGGACGGTCCGGTGTCCGGCGGCCCGGTGCTCGCGGATCCGGCGCACCGCAGCCGGCGAGATCCGCCTGAGGATGAACGGCGCCACCACCTCGTCCACCAGCCGGCGCATCGAATCGACCGACGCGCCCTCGTAACGCCGGTAGAAGGCCCGCAGGAACGCCCCCCGGTCGCGCCGCTCCGCGGCCAGGTACCTCGGCATCGACCGGGCCAGCGAGGCGATCGCCCCCGGCCACCGCCCCGGCTCGAGGTCGGCCAGCCGGACCCACAGGAAGGACTCGACGACGTTCGAGGCCACCACGGTCCCCTCGAGGTCGAACACAGCGAGCACCCCGTTCTCCCGGGGCCGCACCTCGACCCGGGCCTCAGGCCGGCGGGGGCGCTCGAACCGCAGCGTGCGGGTCACGGCCGGGCAGTGCACCTCTTCCATGTAGTGCCGCCAGTCGATCGCGCCGGCGTCGAACGGGAACCGCTCACGGTCCTCGGCCGGCAGCGACTCCCACAGCGCCACGGTCCGTTGGTCCGTGTAGATCACCTCGGCCTCGGCGTACGCGGCGTACAGGTCCGAGTACTTCCGCACGAAGTCGAGGCGCCCGCGCTCCCGGTCCAGGCGGCGGACCCAGCCCCGGACCCGGCTCGACCTCGGCAGGCGGCGGACCACGCGGTCGGCGGCGTCCAGCGCCCGCTCCGCACCCCGGATCATCCGCTCCACCCGGGCGCGTCCGGGGAACCGCCAGTCGGGGACGTGGATCTCACCCCGGCCGCGCTGGGACAGGGGCTGCTCGCGGAAGTACGTCCGGACGTGCCCGAACAGCTCCCGGTACCGGAGGGGGTTCCGCGAGCCCGAGCACACATGGTAGTAGCCGGGCTCAGCCTTCGGCCGGTTCGCCGCCACGGCGAGCATCGCGTTCACCACCAGGTCGACCGGGATGAGGTCGACGATCCCCTCGGGTATCCCGGGGAACTCAGGGATGTCCCCGCGACCGTAGGCCAGGATGATCGGCTCGGCCATCTTGAACCCCTCGATCCATCCGGGGAACGGATGCCGGACCGCGCTCTCGATGATCGAGGGCCGCACGATCGACACCGGGACGCCATCCTCGGCGGCCTCCTCGGCCACCCGCTCGCCGAGGGCCTTCGTCAGCGCATACACGTCGGGCCAGCCGAGCGTCTGCGCCCGGGCCCGCCCGTACTGCACCAGCCGGCGGTCCACCCACCGGCGTCGGCGGCGCTCGGCGTCGTCGGCCACGGTCTGGGGACCGGCTCGGCTGTGCTCCTTCCCGGCCCGACGGAGGAACGCGTCGAGCATCTCGGGCTTGCGGGAGGCCGCGTCCACGGCGTGGCGGGCCTCCTCGGCCGCCTCCCACTCGGCCCGCCAGTCCACCTCGTGGCCGAGCGGCTCCTCCGCCACGATGCCCCTGGCCACCCCGGCAACGTAGGCCGTGGACACGTGCACGACGTGAGGCGGCGACCCGGTGCCCCGGAGCGCCTCGTACAGGTGCGCCGCGCCCAGGACGTTCGACCGGAACCCCTCGTCGATGGGCGGGTCGAAGGACACGGAGGCGGCGCAGAGGAACGCCACGTCGAGGTCGGCCGGGAGCGCCGGCGTACCCTCGGAGAAGTCGCCCTCGATCACCTCGACCCGGTCCCCCAGCATCCCCCGGAGCGCCGGGGCCCCGATCCGTTCGCGGAGGGTGTTGAAAGCCGGGCCCGCCAAGAGCGACTCCACCCTGTCCCGGCCGGAGAGCCCGCCCTGGGACCGGACCAGCAGCACCACCCGGGGGTCGGGCACGTCCCCCAGGATGCGCTCGAGGACGGCCTGGCCGAGGAAGCCCGTCACCCCGGTGATCAGGATCCGTGAGCCCGACAGCCGCTCGGGGATCACGATGGGGAAGCGTCGGTGGTCATGGGCCGCTCCATCCTGCCCATCCGGGCCGAGCGGGGCAACCGACCTCGTGCCACACTCCCGCCGTGCGGCCGGACGTGATCGCTGTCGGGGACGTCATGCTCGACGTGGCCGTCGACGCCGAGGAGCTGGCCCGGGGCGGGGACGTCCACGGCGAGGTGGCGGTGCGTCCGGGGGGCTCGGCCACGAACGCAGCCGTGTGGGCGGCCACCGAGGGGGCCCGGGTCCGCCTCCACGGGCGGGTCGGGGACGACCTGGCCGGACGCCTGCTTCGGGAGGCCGTGGAGGAGCGGGGCGTAGAGACGGCCCTCGCCGTCGACCCCGAGGCCCGGACCGGGGCGGTGATGGTGGCCCGGGAGGCCTGGGAGCGATCGATGGTGGCCGATCGGGGGGCGAACGCAAGGCTCTCCCCGGAGGACCTACCCGATCCGATCGAGTCGGGGGCGGTGCTCGTCTCCGGATACCTCCTGTTCCATCCCGGCTCGGAGGCCGCCGCCCGGGCAGCCCTGGAGCGGGCCCGGGCCGAGCACGTGGCCGTGGACGCAGCCTCGTGGCCCCTCCTCCGCGACATGGGACCGGGGAGGTTCCTGGACGCGGTGGGGCCGGCCACGATGCTCCTGGCCAACGGGCGGGAGGCGGAGACGCTGGGGGGCCCCGACCCCGCGGCGGCCGCGGAGCGGCTGGCCGAGCGGTTCGCCATCGTGGCGGTGAAGTTGGGGGCCGAGGGGGTGGTGGTGGCCACGGCGGACGGCGTTGAGCGGGTCGCGGTCAAGCCCGTGGAGGAGGACGACCCCACCGGCGCCGGCGACGCCTTCGACGGCGTCCTCCTGGCCGCCCTGGCCCTCGGGGCCACGCTCGAGGATGCGATCCGGCGCGCCTGCGCCGCGGGGGCCTTGGTGGCCGCGAGCCCCTCGAGCTGGCCGGAGCGACCGTGACGGTGGAGGTCGCCCCCCCGGTGCGGGCCGCCCTCGACGGCGGGCGGCCGGTGGTGGCCCTGGAGACCAGCGTGCTGACCCACGGCCTCCCCGAGCCGGCGAACAGGCGGGGCGCCGAATCGATGATCCGGGCCGTCCGGGAAGGCGGAGCCGAGCCGGCCTGGGTGTGGACCGACGGCGGCCGGCTCCTGGTGGGGGCCACCGACCGGGACCTCGACCGACTCCTGAACGGGGGCGCCGCCAAGGTGGCCCGGCGGGACCTCCCGCTGGCTCTGGCGGGCGGCGGGATGGGCGGGACCACAATCTCCGCGGCGCTGTGGGCGGCGAACCGGGCCGGGATCGAGGTGGTGGCCACCGGGGGGATCGGCGGCGTCCACCCCGGCTCCGGGGACGTATCGGCCGACCTCCTCGAGCTGGCCCGGACCGCCGGCACCGTGGTGTGCTCGGGGCCGAAGTCGATCCTCGACCCCGCGGCCACGCTGGAGCGGCTCGAGGAGCTCGGCGTGGCCGTGATCGGGCACCGGACCGACCGGCTCCCGTTCTTCGTGGTCCGGGACTCGGGGCTCCCCCTGGAGCACCGGGCCGACGACGCCGCGGGGATCGCCGCCGCCGCCAGGGCCCGGCGCGACCTCGGCGTCCGGTCCGCGCTCCTGGTGTGCAACCCCTGCCCCGAGGAGGCCGCACTCCCCCACGAGGAAGTGGCCGCCGCCGTGGAACGGTGTGCGGACCTGGCCCGGACCGAGGGCCTGGGCGGGAAGGCCCTGACGCCGGCCCTCCTGGCCTGCCTGGCGGAGGAGACCGGTGGCCGGACCCTGGAGGCGAACCTGGCCCTGCTGGAAGACAACGCGGCCCTGGCCGCTCGGGTGGCGGAGCGCTGCTGATGCGGGTCCTCATCGACACCGACCCGGGCATCGACGACGCCATCGCCATCCTCTTGGCCCTGGCTTCTCCGGAGCTCGACGTGCGAGGCATCACCGTGGTCCACGGCAACGTCCCGGTCGAGGCGTGCACGCTGAACGCCCTGAAGGTGCTCGACCTGGCCGAGCGGCGGGACGTCCCCGTGGTCACGGGCGCCGCGGCCCCGCTGATCCGTCCGGCCCGTCACGCCCAGGCCGTGCACGGCGAGGACGGCCTCGGCGGGGTGTTCCCGCCGCCCGACGACGCCCACCCTTTCGCCGCGGACGCCGCCGCGTTCATCGCCGGGGTCCTGGGCCAGGCCGACGAGCCGACCACGCTGATCGCCCTGGGACCGCTCACGAACGTGGCCACCGCGATCCTGGCCACCCCCGGCGTGACGGAGCGGCTGGACCGGATCGTGGCCATGGGCGGCGCCATCCGCCGTGAGGGCAACGTGACCCCGGCGGCGGAGTTCAACATCTACGCCGACCCCGAGGCCGCGGCCATCGTCCTCCGCGCCGGCGTGCCGATCACGCTCGTGCCGCTGGACGCCACGATGGGGGCGATCTTCCCCGGCGAGGCCGCGGCCAGGCTCTTGGGCTCGGAGGTCCCGGTGGAGCGAGCCGTGGGGGAGCTCGGGAGCTTCGTCAGCGCCGTGTACCGGAAGTACTACGGGATCGACGGCTTCGCCCTGCACGACCCCCTGGCGGTGGCGGTGGCCATCGACCCGAGCCTGGTGACGACCCAGGAGCTGTGGGTCTCGGTGGAGACGGGCGGAGAGCTCACGGCGGGGGCCACCGTGGCCGACTTCTGGCACATCCCGGAGCCCTGGGGCGAGCCGAACGCCACGGTGGCCCTCGACGTCGACGCCGAGCGCTTCCTCGAGCTCCTGTGCACCCGGCTGTTCGGCCGGTATCCGGTGTGATGGAGCCCGAGGTCGTGGTGGTCGGCTCGGTCAACGTGGACCTGGTCGTGCGGATCGATCGCCTCCCCGAGCCCGGGGAGACAATCACCGGCGGCTCGTTCCACCGAGTTCCGGGAGGCAAGGGCGGGAACGCGGCTGCCGCCGCGGCCCGGCTGGGCGCCCGGGCCCGGATCGTCGGCCTGGTCGGGCCGGACGACCTCGGCGAGGAGGCCCGCCGGGACCTGGCCGCGGCGGGCGTGGACGTCGGCTCGCTGGGGACGGGAGGCGCCCCCACCGGGGTGGCATCGATCCTGGTGGACGCCGGGGGCCGGAACGTCATCGCGGTGGCGCCGGGCGCGAACGCCGAGCTTCCCGCCGACCACGTCCGGGACTCGCTCTCGGCGATCGAGACCGACCGCGCGGTGGTGGTGGCGAACCTGGAGATCCCCGACCGGGCGGTGTCGGCGGCAGCGGAGACGGCGGGACGCCGGGGGTGGCCGTTCGTCCTCAACCCGGCCCCGGCCCGGCCGCTTCCCCACGGCCTGGCGGAACGGTGCTCGGTCGTGATCGCCAACGAGATCGAGGCCCAGGCCCTCGGCCTCCCGAGCTCGCTCGGAGGCGCGGGGGCGGCCATCGTGACCCGTGGTCTCGAGGGTGCCGACCTCCACCGACCCGATCGGCCGGTCCACCGGCAGGCGGGGTTCCCGGTCGAGGTGGTCGACACCACCGGGGCCGGCGACGCCTTCGTGGCCGCCCTGGCCTGGTCGATGCTGGAGGGAGCGCCGCTGGAGCGAGGGGTCCGGCTGGCCTGCGCCGCCGGGGCCCTGGCCTGCCGGGCCCTGGGCGCCCGAGCGGGGTTGGCGGACCGGTCCGAGGTGGAGGCCCTGGCCGGCCCGGGCTCGTGACCGCGCAGCGCGACCGCCTTCTTCACCCAACCGTCATCGAAAGGCCCCCGAGACGCCGCACGGCGGCGGGACCATCTATATCCCTCGGAGAGGAGGCCCGGTGCCAAGGTGCCCCGTCTGTGATTCGCCACGAGTGGTCATCGTGCTGAGCGCCACCCGTCGCGGCCTGTGCGCCGCGTGCGGCGCGCGGTGGGTCCAGGACGGGGACACCCAGCGCCACGTCCAGCGCCTGGTCGAGCGCCCCGAGGATCAGCGCACCGGAGCCCGGTAGGTCATCCTCCGGGGCCCGGCGGCGAACCCCGCCGCCCGCAGCAGGTCTTCCCCCTCGCTCCCGATCACGGGCTCATCGCCCCACCGCTCCACGGCGACCCGGCCCCGGGGCCACCGGCCGGCCAGCTCGCCCAGGGCTGCCACCGTCTCCTCGAGCCCCGCGGTGGCCAGGGGAACGAGCCGGCGTCCCCTGGACTCGACCGCCAGCACCGGACGGCCGGAGGCCAGCACGAGCCACGACCCGGGCACCCGCGAGATCCGCACCGGAACGTCGGCCGCGGCCGGGACCAGCGGGCCGATCGCGTTGGCCGGATCGGATGCCGCCACCGACCACAGCCGGCCCGACGGCGCCCGCCGCAGTCGGTCCACCGCCGAGGGGACCGCGAACTGCACCCCCGACAGGCCCCGGACGAAGTACCCGCGCCTGGCCCGGCCTTGGGCCTCCATGGTGACCAGCGCGTCCACGAGAAGGGGCCACGGCACCGGGACCTCGGCCGCGGACGCCGTCTCCCTGGCCACCACCCCGTACGCCTCCAGGAGCCGCTCGGCCCACGCCTCGGCCCGGACCGTGGGGTCCTCCTCGACCTCGGGAAGGAGGCTCCACCTGCCGTAGAGCGGCATCCGGGCGGCCCGGCCCCGCCGGCCGGCCTTGGGCGGCTCCTGGATCCCCGCCAGGGCGTCGTTCGTGACCCGCCCCGCCCACACCAGCTCGAACAGCGCCGACAGCGCGTCCTTCTCCGAGAGCTTGCCTCCCGAGGCCACCTCGCTGAGGAACGACGCCCCCCGGCTGCGGAGGACGTCCTCGACCACGGCCGCGCCGCCCCCCACTTGGGCCGGCGACCTCAGCATCCGGGGGGCGGCATCCCTGGGGATCACCGCCACCCGCCGCCCCGGCAGGCCCTGCCACAGGAACGCACCGGAGCCGATGACCCGCTCCAGCGCGGACGTGTCGCCGTCCCGGAACCGGGGGGCCAGCACCTCCGGGACCAGCGAAGCGGCCGGCACCGGGATGCCAGCCAGCCGCTCCAGCACCCCCCGCGCGGCGGCCTCGGTGGGCGGGACGGGCGCCAGGTGCCGGTCGGCCAGGAAGTCCGCGTACCGCTCGGGGTCCACCGGCTCGACCTCCTGACGGAGGATCTGGAGGGTCTCGCGGTGGATCCGCCGGAGGTTATCGGCGTCAACCCACTCCCGGCCCGAGCCGGCGGGCCGGAACTCCCCGGCCGCCACCTCGCCGGTGGCCCGGAGATCGAGGAGCATCGCCGCGGCGTCGGCCGGACGGAGCCCGAACCGGGCCGCCACCTCCTCCTCGGTCACCGGCCCCCGGCCGGCCAGGTGCCGGCGAAGCACCCGACCGGCGGCCTCGAGGTCGCCACCGGCCATGGCCCGGTAGTCCTCGGCGTGCTCGAGCGCCACCCACCGCGACTCACCGCCCACCTCCATGCGGGCGGCCCGCCGGTCGGCCTCGAGCCCCTCGACCCACTCCCTCCACCGGGGCCCGCACCGGATCGACAGCTCCCGCTCCGACAGGTCCCCCAGCGCGTCCAATGCGTCGGCCAGCTCGTCGGGGCCTCGCGGCCTGGACCGGTCGTCGATCCGCTGGAGGAGGCGCTCGACCCGCTCGATGGCCCGGTCGTCGAGGAGCTCGCGGAGGGCGTCCGGGCGGACCACCCGGGCCAGGAGGTCACGATCCACAGCCAGGAGCTGGCTGCGCCACTCCGCCCGCGGATAGTCGCCCACGTACTGGAAGGCCATGTTGTAGTCGAACAGGAAGTGCATGGCGAACGGCGTGGGCACCTCGGTGGCGATCCTCCGCACCGCGATGTCTCCCGACCGCAGCCCGTCCGCGACCTTCCGGAAGTCCCGGACCCGCAGCAGGTCGTCCCAGGCCTCCCGGTACGCCTCCAGCAGGATCGGGAACTCGCCGTACCGCCGGACCAGCTGCATCAGGTCCTGGGCCCGGATCCGCTGGAGCCACAGGGGCGTCCGCTGGCCGGGCCCCCGACGCGGCAGGAGGAGGGCCCGGGCCGCACACTCCCGGAACAGCACCCCAAACAGCGGCGAGACCTGGAGCTCGCGGAGCAGCAGCTCGTCGAGGTCCTCGTCGCCGGGAAGATCGGCGATCAGCTCGATCGGCACCGGCGAGTCCCGGCCCGGGAAGCGAAGCATGAAGCCGTCGTCCACGGCCACGGCCTCGACGTCGAGGTTCTCGGCGTCGCGGATCCTGGCCCGCACCACCAGCGTCCAGGCGTGATGCACCCGGGCCCCGAAGGGCGAGTGCACCACGACGCGGCGGTCCCCCAGCTCGTCGTCGAACTCCTCGATCACCACGGCGCGGTCGGACGGGAGCTCCCCGGCCGCCTGGTGCTGCTCGGACAGGAACGCGTGGAGGTTCCGGG
>JBOGVU010000083.1:0-10871 GCA_050692915.1 Actinomycetota bacterium
GTCGCAGGGCCTCCGCACGCCGTTCGATCCCATCGCCGCCTCCTCGGTCGCGGCTCGACTATGCGACGAGGCACCGGCGGCGGCAAACGGAGGGAAAGAAGGGAGGGCCCGCCGCATGGGTGGTGGCGACGGACCCTCCCCGGCCTGAGACCGAGGGCTGCCCCTCCGTGGGCTCGGTCTCCTTGGCCGCCTCCGTGTTCCGGCTCCCCAGAAGACGGGGAGCACGCCCGCCCGGAACGTACCACAAAGCGCTTTGCCGCCGCGAGGTTCGCGCTGTCCGCCCCGGCTGGTGGTAGCCTCGAGCAGTCCGCATGAGGCGCTTCCCCTCCTCCTTGGCACCGGCCATCGTGCTGGCGGCCGTTCTGTCGGTGGTCCCCCTCCCGGTGGCGGCACTGGGGCCGCCCGAGACCATGGTGGCCACCCGGGCGCTGGGGGCCGTGGACGGCACCGGCGACACCGTGGATCCCGAGTTTCCGGTCAACTATCTCGGCGTGTCGTGGGAGTCGGGCCTGCTGCCGTGGGTGCGGTTCCGGGATGACGACGGGACCTGGAGCTCTTGGAGCCGCGTGCACCAGGACGAGATCCCAACGGTCGAGGGCCGGACCTGGTCGGCCCTGGTACCCGCCGGCGACGCCGACGCGTATCAGGTTCGGGGTCGGAACGCGGCGGTTCGGGCCGTGGCCATCAACACCACGGACGGCCCGCGCCCGCTCCGGTGGTCGGAGCCTCAGGCCGTGGCTTCCCACCTGACCCAGCCGGCCCTGGTCACTCGGGCGGGGTGGGGGGCCAATGAGTCGCTCCGCTGCAACGCCGACGGCACGCCGAAGTCCAAATGGAGCTTCCATTCGACCCGGAAGCTCATCGTGCACCACACCGTGACCGCGAACGCAGACCCGGATCCCGCCGCCACCGTGAGGGCGATCTACCAGTACCACGTGCAGAGCCGGGGGTTCATCGACATCGCATACAACTTCCTGGTAGACGCGAACGGGACGATCTACAAGGGCCGCTACTCCGGCCCGAACGGGACGTGCTACCAGGACACCACGACCGGCGAGGACGCGAACGGGCGCGGGGTCACCGGCGCCCACACGGGTGGGTGGAACTCCGGGACGATGGGCATCGCCGTCCTCGGGAACTACGAGGAGGTCCCGCTGTCCGAGGCGACCCGGATGGCCCTGGTGGAGCACCTGGCGTGGGAGTCGGAACGGCACCTCCTGGACCCGCTGGCCACCTCCACGTTCACGAACCCGGCCGGGGGAGGCTCGAAGACCACGCCGAACATCTCGGGGCACCGCGACTGGTCGGCGACCGCGTGTCCCGGCCAGAACCTGTACGCCGTCCTGCCGACGATACGCCAGGAGGTGGCCGCCCGGACCGGGGCCATAGCGGCCCTCGACACGAAGGCCCCGCGCATCTCCCGGATCCGCTCCGCCGACGTGCAGCGGCGGCGAGCCAGGATCCGGTGGCGGACCTCGGAGCCCGCCACCGGCCAGGTGCGGTACTGGGTGCCGGGACGGAAACGCCGGCTCACCCCGCCGGCCACCTCGCTCCGGCGCCCTCACGATCTCGTGCTCCGGGGCCTCCGGCCGGACACTGAGTACCGGTTCGTGGTGATCGGCCGGGACGCCGCGGGCAACCTTGCCAAGAGCCGGGTGAAGCGGTTCGAGACCGGCTGAGGCCTCAGCCCCCGTGAGGGTGGGGCTGAGGGACGAACTCGCCGAGCGCCACCACCACGCACCGGTAGCACTGCACGTTCGGACACTCCTCCCGCTCGCAGAAGAAGCAGACCTCGACGTCCCGCTCGCACGTGAGGCAGGCCAGGGCCTCATCCATGGTCGTGCTCCTCGCCGTGCCGGCGCTGCCACTCCAGCGCGGCCTCGGCGGCGTCCTCCCGTCGGAGCACCCCGACCAGGATCCCGTCGCCGGTGGTGATCGGGGCGCTGGGGAGATCGTGCTCGACCATGTACCTGGCCATCTCGGCGATGGGGACGTGTGGTCGGAACGTGGACGGCCCAGGGCGCATGGCCTCCTCGATCGGGGTGGACGGGTCGCCCTCGAGCTGCTCGCCACGCAGAAGGCCGAGGACCACGCGCTCCTCGCTCACCACCACGCACACCTCCCATCCCGCGGCCCGGACGCGCTCAGCCACCTCCCCCCGCAGCTCGTCGAGGGCGCAGGTGGGGGCGTCGGGCCGGGCCACGGTGCCCGCCCGGGGCCAGGAGGCCACCCGCCCCTCGATGGGGAGGCCGGCCGCCAGCCAGTCCTGCTTCCCGCTGCCGTAGTCGTACACCTCGCCGAATCCCATGGTCTCGAGCCGCCACGCGGCCCGCGGACTCATGTCTCAGGGATCGTCCCAGCAGTACACGACGACAGGCCGGGAGAGGTCCAGCCGCTCCTTCGCCTCGTCATCGATGCGGCGCAGGGGGATGTTGATCGCTCCCGGGAGATGCTCCTCGTCGAACTCCTCGGTGGGGAGGACCTCGACGAGCTGGGCGCCCTGATCCAGGAGCCGCCGCACCTCGTCGCGCTCGATCCGGCGGGGCATCCCGGCCATCTTCCCACGGACACCCCGAGCAACTTGGGCGCCGCTCAGCCGGCCGCCGTCTCCTCCGGGGGCCGTCACAGAGGGACCCCGAATGTAGGCACTGGCGTGGCGTCCGCCAACCGGGGTTGTTTGGTCGAGCGGATGCGTGGTAAGCCTTCGTTTGGACGAAAGGAGGAGCGATGGCAACGGCGAGGAAACGCACCACGCGCAAGGCTGCGGGGCGGAAGGCCGCGGCCACACGGAGGAGTCGCGCCCGGAAGGCCGCATCGACCCGCCGGCGGAGCACCGCGCGCCGGAAGACCGCGGCCCGGAAGACCGCGCGCCGGAAGAAGACAACGGGCCGCAAGAAGGCCACGGCTCGGCGGAAGACCACGGCGCGCAGGAAGACCACCGCCCGCCGCAAGCCCGCGGCCCGGAAGAAGGCCACAGGGCGGAAGAAGTCCACCGCCCGTAGGAAGACGACGCGGCGGAAGACCACGGCACGGAAGAAGACCGCCGCTCGCAGGAAGACCACGGCCCGCAAGAAGACGACCGCCCGCCGGAAGCCGGCGGCACGGAGGAAGACCGCGTCGCGGAAGAAGGCCACCACCCGGAAGGCTCCGGCCCGGAAGCGTGCGACCTCGAGGCCGACAACCGCGCCCGAGCCCGCGCCGCCGGTGGCTCCGCCGGCCCCCGCGCCGTCGCCGGAGCCCAGCCCGTGGTCGTGGTCGGAGCCGGAGCAGCGCCCGCAGACTCCCTCCACGGGAGGGTGGCCGTACGGCGGATCCGAGGAGGGCGAGAACCGGAACCCGCTCTAGCCGGTCAGCGGCCGGCCAGCCGGACCACCAGGTCCCGCTCCTCGGGCCCGAGCCACGGCGGCGTCCCGGCCGCGGCGTCCTCAGCCATGTGCTCCGGGCTCGAGGTGGCCGGGATGGCCACATGGCACCGGGGGTCGGACAGGATCCACTTCAGGAGGGCCTGCGTCCAGGTTCGTATGCCGAACGCCTCCAGGGGCGCCAGCTCGGCCGGGTCCGGCCCCCGCCGCAGGAGGGCTCGTTCGGCGAACGGACGCATCACCACCACCCCGAGGCCGAGCTCGTCCGCGGCGGGGAGGATCCGGCGCTCCACGTCGCGCTCCCACGGGTTGTACGGGACCTGCACCGCGGCGATCTTCCCGGTGCTCATGACCTCCTCGAGCTCCTCGAAAGCCGAGGGACTGTAGTGCGTGGCACCCACGGCTCCCACCAGCCCCTCCTGCCGAAGCCCCTCGAGCATGGAGAGCTGCTCCGGCCAGGCCAGCAGGTTGTGCACCTGGTACAGGTCGACCCGACCGCCGAACCACTCGAGCGCCCGCCGGGCCTGCGCGCGCCCCTGGGCCGGGTCCGAGGCCCACACCTTCGTGGCTACCAGGGCGGCATCGCGCCGCCCCTCGAGGGCCGACCCCAGCACCCGCTCGGCCTCGCCGTACATCGGCGACGAGTCGAACAGCCTGGCCCCGAGATCCAGGGCCACGTCCACCACCCGGCGGCGGGCCCGCTCCTCCCGGTCCCCGCGGACGTCGAACGTGTTCCACGTCCCCATCCCCACGACGGGCACACTGAGCCCCGAGGAACCGAGCTCCCGATCCTCCATCGTGGAGAACCCTACCCGGGCCCCCGGCGAACGATGGGTAGAGCGAGGAGGTGGCGATGCGACGATGGATCACGACCGCCGCGGTGTCGGTGGTGACGGTGGCCTCCCTGGTCCCCTGGGCGACGCCCGCGGCTGGCGCGGCAGCCCGGGTGAAGGCAAACGACAACTTCTTCGGGCCCCGAACGATCACCGTGGAGCGAGGCACGCGGGTCCGGTGGGTCAACCGAGGCTCGAACCCCCACACCACGACCGGGAAGAAGTGGGACAAGGACATCCCGGTGGGCGGGGCCGCCAGCCGGGTATTCAAGAAGCGAGGGACGTTCAAGTACGTCTGCACGATCCACGTCGACCAGGGCATGCGGGGCAAGGTGGTGGTGGTCTGACCGACATCGAGGTGACCCCGGCCGAGCCGGGGGTGTTCGGGGTCAGGGTGACCGAGGGGCGGGCGGCCACCGACCATCGGGTCACGGTGCCGCCGGGGTACCTCGAGGAGCTGGGCGTCCCTGAGGCCCACCCGGAGGCCGTGGTCCGTGAGTCCTTCGCCTTCCTCCTGGAGCGGGAGCCGGCCACCTCGATCCTGCCCGACTTCGCCTTGCCCGAGATCGCCCGGTACTTCCCCGAGTACCCGGCCGAGCTCCCCCGGCGCCTGGGCCCCTGAGGGAATTTTTGGGCCCCTCACAGGGTAGATACGACTGAGATGAGCGCCGTGCCCGAACGCCTCCGTGTCGGCGACGAGCCGATGTCGACCGACGAGGTCCGCCTCTACCTCGAGGCGGCCGCCCGGGAACCCCTCCTCACCAAGGAGGAGGAGGTCCAGCTCGCCATGACCATCGAGCGGGGCAAGGAGGCCGAGGACCGGCTCCGGGGCGGCCGGCTCCGCTCTCCTCGGAGCATCCGGAAGGCCGAGGAGGAGGTTCGGGAGGCCCGGCGAGCCCGTCAGCGGTTCATCCTGGCCAACCTCCGGCTGGTGGTGTCCGTGGCCCGCAAGTACCAGGGCCAGGGCCTGTCCCTGCTCGACCTGGTCCAGGACGGCAACCTGGGCCTGATGCGGGCCGTGGAGCTGTTCGACTGGCGGCGGGGGTTCAAGTTCTCCACCTACGCCACGTGGTGGATCCGGCAGGCCATCACCCGAGCGATCGCTGACCGGGGCCGGACCATCCGGCTGCCCGTCCACGTCGGTGAGCGGATCCGCAAGGTGAAGTCGACCGCCTGGCACATGGCCCAGCGTTCCGGCCAAGAGCCGACCTCCCAGGAGGTGGCCACCGCGGTCGGGTCCACGGCGGAGGAGGTCGAGGAACTCCTCGACCTGGAGCGGCGTCAGCCCATGTCCCTGCAGGCCCCGGTCGGCGAGGACACAGAGCTGGGCGAGCTGATCGAGGAGTCCGAGGCCCAGTCCGGCTTCGACGAGGTCGAGGAGGGCATCCTCCGCCAGGAGATCGGGCAGACCATGGACGCCCTCCTGTCAGACCAGGAGCGCGAGGTCCTGTCGCTCCGGTACGGCCTGGGGAACGGTCAGCCTCTCTCGCTCCGCGAGACCGGCCGCATGATGGGCCTCTCGGCCGAACGGGTCCGCCAGATCGAGCGCGAGGCGTTCTCGAAGCTGCGCGACTCCGAGGTCATCGCCGCCGCCGTGGCCTTCTGACGGTCACGAGCCGTCCACCCCTCGAAGGGCCCCTCCCGGCACCGCACCGAGTGTGAACGTGGCTCCCGCGGGATCACTCACGACGGCGATCCTCCCCACCGGGATGTCCATCGGGGGCAACACGATCCGGCCGCCCAGCTGCTCCGCTCGAGCCGCGCTCTCGTCAGCGTCGGCCACCCGGAACGAGACCGTCCACCGCGGGCTGGGATCCTCCCCTGGAGCCGGTTCGTGCGCTCCGCCGATCAAGAGGTGGCCCATGCTGAAGCCGAGCCGGGCGATGGGCCCCGGGGCAGCTTCGGCCTCCCACCCGAACAGGTCTCCGTAAAACGTTGCGGCGGCCTGGAGGTCGGCGGCCACGAGCTCGTTCCAGGTCCACGTCCCCACCTCGTTCACGATCTGCGCGCCGGCATGTCCCAGCGGCTGCCACAGGGCCACCTCGGCCCCGGTCGGGTCGCGGACCGACGACACCTTGCCTGTCCCCGTGATCCCGGTGGGCTCCACCAGGACCTCGGCCCCCAGCGCGCGGGCCCGGGCTGTAGCCGTCTGGATGTCGTCGACGCACACGTTGGAGCTCCAGCCCGTCCCCTCCTCGGGCGAGTGCTCGTGCAGGCCCGAGACGATCCGGCCTGCCAGTCGCCACAGGACGTACCCGTCGACATCGTCGGCCTCCCACCCGAAGAGTCCCTCGTAGAAGGACCTCGCGCCGGCCACGTCGGTGGTCCCCAGGTCGATCCAGCAGAACGTCCCGGGCGGGTAGCGGGTCACCTCACCCATAGCCCTCCTTCGTCCCCCGGGAGAGTGGCCGCCACGCCCGTCATGGTAGCGGGACGGTCACCCGGCGCCACCGCTCCACGACCAGCATCAGTCCGATCGGCGCCAGCGCTCCCGCGGCCACGAGCCCCCATTCGCGGGCGGCCAGCGGGGCAGTGTCGAACACCGGCCAGGCCGGCGGGAACAGCACCACGAACGCCTGGAGGGCCAGGCCTCCCAGGACCGCGAGCAGGAGCCAGCGGTTCCGCCGCCGGGTGGGGAGCCGGGCCACGAACGCGTAGAGGAGGTGGGCCGCCACCAGGACCGTGAACATCACCGCCCGGGAGTGTCCCCACGGCTCACCCCAGACGAACCGGGCCACGGCCAGGGCCGTCATCGCCGAGGCCCCCATGAGCAGGCCCCGGACCGAGAGCAATCCCAGACGGGGACCCTGGAGGAGGCGCTGGGTCCGGGGACGGGGAGGACGGCGCATCAGCCCTGGCTCGACGGGATCGACCCCCAGGGCCAGGGCCGGCAGGCCGTCCGTGAGGAGGTTCACCCACAGCAGCTGGAGAGGCAGGAGGGGGACGCCGAGGTCCGGGAACAGGAGGAGGCTTCCCACCACCACGGCGATCTCCGAGAGGTTGCCCCCGATGAGGTAGTCGACGACCTTGCGGATGTTGTCGTAGATCCCTCTCCCCTCGCGCACCGCGGTGACGATCGTGGCGAGGTTGTCGTCGGTGACCACCAGGTCCGCGGCCTCCCGAGAGACGTCGCTCCCCGTCTGCCCCATGGCCACCCCGATCTCGGCCCGGCGAAGCGCCGGAGCATCGTTCACCCCGTCCCCGGTGACCGCCACGACGTGGCCTCGCTCCCGGGCCGCCTCCACGAGCTCCAGCTTCTGGTCCGGATCGACCCGGGCGTACACGGAGGCGGCGGCCGGGTCCGCCTCCACACCCGATCGGCGCAGCTCCCGTCCGGTCACCACCCGGTCCTCGGGCCCGGCCAGCCCGACGTCCCTGGCCACCGCGGCCGCCGTCCCCGCGTGGTCGCCGGTCACCATCACCACGCGGATCCCCGCGGAACGGGCCTCGGCCACGGCCTCCGTCGCCTCCGCCCGGACAGGATCTCGAAGGGCCAGGACCCCGAGGAGCAGGAGGTCCTCCTCTGCGCCCTCCACGTCCTCGGGGGCGTCCTCGAACGTCCGGCTGGCCATTGCCAGCATCCGCATCCCGGTCCCGGCGAGCCGATCCTCCAGCTCCTCGAGCGACGCCAGGTCGGCCTCGGTCAGCTCGCTCTCCTCCGCCGAGGGCCCCAGCCGGCCCACGCAGGCCGGCAGGACCGCCTCGGGGGCCCCCTTGACCAGCAGGAGCGCGCCATCGGGGGACCAGTGAAGGGTGGTCATCCGCCTCCGGACGGCCTCGAACGGAACCTCGCCGATGCGAGGGAACGCCCGCCGGACCTCCTCCGCGTCCTGACCGTCGAACGCCTCCAGGAGGCCCACGTCGATGGGATCACCCGACCCCGGGACGGCGTCGTTGCAGAGGAGGGCCGCTCGCCGGATCCGGGCCCGCAACTCGGGGCCGACCTCCCCGAGGGGCACCGCGCCGGTCCCCGGGATCAGGACCGACTCCACCCGCAGGCGGTTCTCGGTGAGCGTGCCCGTCTTGTCGGTGAGGATCAGCGTCGTCGATCCGAGCGTCTCCACGGCGGCGAGCCTCCGCACGATGGCCCGGTGGGCGGCCATCCGGCGAACCCCGAGCGCCAGCGCAACCGTGACCACCGTGGCCAGGCCCTCGGGGACGGCCGCCACCGCCAGGGCCACCGAGGCCAGGAAGGCCCGCTCCAGGCTCTCGACACCCGTCCCCGTCCGCACGATAGTGAGGCCGAACACGAGCACCGCCACCAGGGTGGCGATCACGCCGAGCCGGGCGGTCAAGGCTCCCAGCTCGATCTGGAGCGGCGTCCTGGTCTGGGGACCGTGCAGCTGCTCCGCGATGGCCCCCACGGCCGTCCGGGGCCCGGTGGCCGTCACAATCCCCCTGGCGGTCCCCCTGGTCACCATGGTTCCCGCGAACGCCTGGCCGGTCCGCTCACCCAGGGGGACGTCGGCGTCCCCGCCGGAGCCGACCTCCTTGGAGACCGGGAGCGACTCGCCGGTGAGGACGGACTCGTCCACCTCCAGCGAGCGGACCATCACGAGCTCGAGATCGGCGGGGACCCGCTCCCCCGCGGCCAGGAGCACGAGGTCCCCCGGAACAATCACCGGCGAGGGCACGACCTCCTGGTGTCCGTCCCGGATCACCCGGGCGGTGGGGGTCTCCATCGAGCGAAGGGCCTCCAGGGCCCGGGCGGCCCGGCCCTCCTGCACCAGGCCGATCACCGCGTTGAGGACCACGATCGTGGTGATGGCCACCGCATCGAGGCGCTCACCCAGGCCGAAGCCGGAGACCGCCGCGGCCACCAGGAGCAGGATGGCCATCGGCTCCCGGAGCTGGCGGAGCAGCCGGAGGCCGAGCCCCTCCCGTGGAGGAGCGGGCAGCTCGTTCCGGCCGTACCGCTCCAGCCTGCGACCGGCCTCGTCGGCCGCCAGGCCCTCCTCTCGGAGGCGCTCCCGCTGCTCGGGCGTCGTCACCTCGGTCCAGCGTACCCAGGCGGCCGGGTTGCGGGACCTCTGCGGGGATCCATCCTCAGCTGAACCTGCGCTGACGGGCGAGCCGGCCGGGTACGCTGAGGCGTGGCCCAGGACGCGGTCATCCAGGCCCGGGACCTGACGAAGTCCTACGGCCGGCACCGGGGGATCGAGGACGTGACCTTCGACGTCCTCCCGGGCGAGGTGTTCGGCTTCCTCGGACCCAACGGCGCCGGCAAGACCACCACGATCAGGATCCTCATGGACCTGATCCGTCCGACGAGCGGCGGCGCCTGGATCTTCGGCCTGGACGCCCGGGAGCGGGGCCTGGACATCCGGCGCCGGGTCGGCTACCTCCCCGGGGAGCTCCGTCTCTACGAGCACATGCGCTCCGAGGACCTCCTCCGGTACCTGGGCCACCTCCGCGGCGGGCTGGACTGGGCCCAGGTGGAGCGGCTGGCGGAGCGCCTCGACGCTGACCTCGACCGCCGGGTGGGTGAGCTCTCGTCCGGAAACAAGCAGAAGGTCGGGCTGATCCAGGCCCTGATGCACCGGTCGGAGCTGCTCATCCTGGACGAGCCGACCGGCGGCCTCGACCCGTTGATCCAGCACGAGTTCCACGGGATGGTCTCGGAAGCCGTGGCCGAAGGACGGACCGTGTTCCTCTCGTCCCACATCCTTCCCGAGGTCGAGGCGCTGTGTCACCGCGTGGGCATCATCCGGGAGGGCCGGCTCGTCGCCGTGGAGGAGATCGGCGCCCTCAAGGCCAGGGCCATCCGCCGCCTGGAGATCCAGTTCGCCCGCCCGGTGCCCCCGGAGCAGTTCGCGAACCTCCCCGGCGTCCGCGACGTGAGCACCCAGGACTCAGTGGTCCGGTGCACGGTGGTGGGGGCGCTGGACGCGGTGATCAAGGCTGCGGCCCGGTTCGAGGTCGTGAACGTGGTGAGCCACGAGCCCGGCCTCGAGGAGATCTTCCTGGCCTACTACGGGGGGTCGGATGCTCCGTAACGTGTTCCTGAAGACCCTCAGGGACCGTCGGCGGTCCCTGTTCTGGTGGGCGGTGGGGCTGGTGGGGATGACCTTCATCACGGTCGGCTTCTGGCCGACCATCGAGGAGAGCGGGGATGAGCTGAATCGGCTGGCCGAGAACCTCCCCCCCGCGCTCCGGAACCTGGCCGGAGGCGAGCTGGATCTGACCTCGCCCGAGGGCTACCTCTCCGGCCGTGTCTTCTCGTTCCTGGCGCCGATCCTGTTCCTCAACTTCGCCATCGGCTTCGGGGCCCGCACCGTGGCCGGCGAGGAGCAGAAGGGGACCCTGGAGGTCGTCCTGGCCAGGCCGATCCCCCGGTGGCGCGTGGTGGCCGAGAAGTTCGGAGCCCTCACCGCGGCCACGTTCCTGCTCGGCGCGGTGCTGTGGGGGGCGCTGGCCGTGGGCGCGGAGCCGGTCGGCCTGGACATCGGCGCGGGTCCTCTGGCGGCGGCGGCGTTCATGGTCGTGCTCCTGGGGCTGGTCTTCGGGGCCCTGGCCCTCCTGGTGGGCTCCCTCACCGGCAGGCGAGGGTTGGCCCTCGGGATCACCACGGCCGTGGCCGTGGGGACCTACCTCCTCGACCTGTACGCCTCGCTCTCGGAGGCGGTCGAGCCGTTCCGGGGCCTGTCACCCTTCCACTACTACGACGCCGCGGTCC
>JBOGVU010000084.1:0-10420 GCA_050692915.1 Actinomycetota bacterium
GCTCGTGGACTCATGTCTCACTGGTAGTCCCAGCAGTACACAATCACCGCCCTGTCCATGTCGAGCGAGGCCACGGCCTCCTCCGTCATCTGCTTAAGCGGGATGTTTACGGCCCCGGCGAGGTGTTCTTCCTCGAACTCGGCTTGGGGCAGCACCTCGACGAGCTGGGCGCCCGACTCCAGGAGCGGACGGATCTCGTCGATCTCGATCTCCTGCGGCATCGCCATCCTCCTCTTCGCTCACACCTCAAGTCTTGCCAAACGGTAGATACCGAGTGGGCATCTGCGTGGCGGTCACGGTCGCTCCTCGGAACCGGTGAACTCGCCTGCTCGGACTTGCCGGAACGCCTCGCGACGGCGACGGACTACCCGAGCGATCCGCAACCCTGCCCAGACCAGTGCCACGATCCCGAGGAGAGTGAGGGGCCAGTACGTCAGGGCCAGTCCGGCCGCAGCAGAGACAATGCCGGCACCCGCGATGATCGCCGGAAGAAGGGCGCAGCAGGCGATGACCAGGACGATGGCCGCCGTGGTTCCCCAGGGCGTGGAGCCGTCGGTCAGGTCCTTACCTCCTCCTTCCGCGAAGCGGGCTGGCCCTGCGGAGCCAGGGGCTCGCGGGCGGGAGCCGTCCGCCACAAAGCCGCGGTGGCCACGCCGGCCGCGACCAGCAGCAGCGCGCCGACGAGGCCGGGGTGGTCGTAGGCGGGGGCGAGCCAGTCGAGCCCCGAACCGATGCGCCCGAGGCGAAGCTCCCGCACCACGAGGAAGACGCCGGCCGCCACGAGGAGGGCCCCCGAGAGCTGCTGCACCAGTGGCACCGCCCGGCGAAGCCACCGCGCCACCACCCCTCGGAACAGCGCCGCTCCGACGGCCACGCCCGTCACCACCGAGCCCATCCCCAGCGTGAAGGCCCCGAATACGGCCAGCCCCTCGCCGAAGCTGGCGGCCGAGAATGCGGAGCCCACCACTAGGAGGAACACCGGCAGGGTGCACGCCAGGGAGGCGAGTGCGTAGGCAACGCCGTACCCCCCGGCGCCGAGTAGGCCGCGCACGCTTCCGGCCCGGACATCGAGCCCGATCGGGATCGGCAGGCTCCTCCCGGCGGCCAGCCACGTGCCCAGCGCCACGAGGAGGACGCCGACGGCGATCACGACCACCGCGGCCCGGGACAGAAGCGCGCTCCCGAGGGCGGATACGAGTACCCCGAACCCCACGAACACCAGAGCAAACCCGGCGGTCACCGCCCCGCCCACCGCCAGGGCCTCCACCAGGCGCCGCCCCGCCCTCCGGGGAAGTACATCGCCATCCGCTCCCAGGTAGAAGCCGACGAAGGCGGGGAGCATGGCGAACCCGCACGGGTTCACGCTGGCCAGCGCTCCTGCCGCGAAGGCGAAGGCCAGTGGGACGGCGTTCACAACAGCGCTCTGTCCAGGCCCGCGCGCAGATGCTCCTCGGGGCTGATGTAGGAGTCCCGGTACACGATCAGGCCGGCTCCGTCGATGATCACCGTCGTGTCGAGCGCCAGCACCTCGTAGGCCCGGGCCACCCGGCCCGTGCGGTCGTGGGCGAAGGGGTACCCGGGGCTCCCGGCGGCCTCTGCGAAGGCTCGGATCTGCCCGGGCGTATCGGCGGGATCCACGCTCACCGCGAGGATCCGGACCTGCCCCCCGAGATCCTCTTGGATCGCCCCCAGGGCCTGTGCCTCGGGGATGCACGTGGTGCACCAGCCGGCCATGAAGAACAGCAGGACCGGGCGGCCGCGCTCTCCGCTCAGGGAGAACGTTTCGCCCTCGAGCGTGGTGACGTCGAAATCCGGGGCCGGCTCGGGCGGGTCCACGAAGTTCTTCTCGATCCCCGGAACGGACGCCGGGCGGGGGATTCGCACCGTCCCTCCGCCTGGAAGGGAGACGCTTCGGCTGGGCTCGGGGCCGGAGCGCAGGGCGAGGTACAGCCCGGCCCCGGCTCCTCCCGCCGCCAGCGCGCCAGCCAATGCCACGGCCCACGCGCTGTGGCGGGCACGTGCGCGGGCTCGTTCATGCCGGGCCCGCCCCATCAAGGGGCCCCCGTTGCCTGGCGGACCCGGCGGGCCGGCGCGCTCGGTTCGGCCATGGCCATCGATGCCCCTACGCCGCGCAGCAGGAGAGCATCTCGATGTCGGAGGTGAACGACTGCGCGGTGAGCTTCAGCCCCTCCGCCATGGTGAGGTAGGGGGCCCACGTGTCGGCCAGGTCCTGCACGCGGAGCCCGAACTTCACTGCGTACACGGCGCCGATGATCACGTCGCCTGCGCCCGGTCCTACGATGTGCACGCCCAGGATCCGTCCGCTGCCCTGCTCCGCGACGATCTTGAACGCCCCCCTGGTGTCCTTGTTGACCAGCGGACGGGGGATGTCCTTCAGCTCCACCACTCGGCACTCGCACCGGTACCCCTGCCGGTTCGCCTCCTCATCGGTGAGGCCCACCGCGGCGATCTGCGGCTGGGTGAACGTCACCCGGGGCATCGCCGTGTAGTCGACCTTGCGGTGCCCGTCGTTGACAGCGTTCTCCGCGGCGATCGTGCCATGGGCGGCGGCAACGTAGACGAACTGCGGCGCCTCGGTCACGTCGCCTCCGGCGAATACTCGGGGGTTGGTGGTCCTGAGCTCGTCGTCCACCTTGACGGCGCCTCGTTCGGTGAGCTCGATCCCGGCCACGTCGAGGCCGAGGCCCTCCGTGTAGGGCCTCCGGCCCGTGGCGACCAGCACCTCATCCGCCTCGAACCGGCGCCCGTCGTCCAGGTGGACCACGCGGCTCTCGCCGCCTCCCTCGACGCGGGTGATGTTCGCCGAGGTGACGATCTCGATCCCCTCGTTGTCCAGAACCAGGGAGATCCATTCAGAGACCTCGGGCTCCTCTAGGGGCGCCAGCCGGTCCAGCGCCTCCACGATGGTCACTCGGGTCCCCAGCCGGGAGAACAGCTGCCCCATCTCCAGGCCGATGTAGTTGCCACCGATCACCACAATGGTCTCGGGGAGATCCTTCAGCTCGAGCGCAGTGGTGGAGGTGAGGTACCCGGACTCCTCGAGCCCCGGGATCGGGGGGGCCCAGGGCCTCGCCCCGGTGGCCACCAGGTAGTGCCCCGCCCGGATCTCACGCCCGTCCACGGCCACCGAATCCGGGCCCGTGAACCGGGCGTCGCCGCGGATGATCTCAAAGCCGTACTTCTCCGCCAGGTCCTCGTACTTCCACCCACGGAGGTAGCTCACGACCTCGTCCTTCATGCCCATGGCAGCGGGGAGGTCCACGCCGTCCTGCGAGGTGGCGATGCCGGGGAACTGGTGGTGCCCCGCGGTGTGATAGGCCTCCGCGGCCGCCAGCAGGTTCTTGGAGGGGACGCACCCCGTGTTGACGCACGTCCCGCCGATGGTGCCGCCCTCGACGATCCCCACGCGGGCCCCGAGATTGGTGGCGCGGATCGCCGCCGCGAAAGCCGCCCCGCCGGCCCCGATGGCCAGCAGGTCGTAGTCGGTCCTCTTCCCTTCGGAGCGGGCGGTTCGGTTCGCGGCGACCTCCTGGGCCTCCACTCCCTTCGGCCTGTATCCCACCCCCCGCACCGCGTCCGACAGCCGCTCGAGATCCCCTTCCTCCGCGGAGAACCTCGCCTCACCCTTGCGCCAATGCGCGGACACATCAGTCGCGCCCGCGCCGGCCAGCGCGCCGGCCACATGGCGGTCGCAGGAGTCGCAGGTCATCCCGTCCACATCCATCCGGTATCGCGTCATGCCAGACCTCCCCACCATCGCCAGCCAAGCTCTTCCGTCTCCTCCACGGTGAGGACGACGCCCGCGGGGTGTCCCGCCCGGCGCCGCCACTCCTCGAGGTGAGCCTCGCTGCAGAACAGGTTCATCTCCGGACACAGCTCGTCCACGACGCTCGTGCAGCAGTCGAGCGTCGGGAGCCACGCACGCAGCTCGTCGCGATCGGCAGCCTGGCCCTCGCGGAACGCGACCTCGATCGGCTGGCCGCAGGTCGGGCACGCCGTATGGGCCACGGCATCGGCGCCGAGAGCGGCCGGGATCCCGATGGCGTCGATGGCGCACCAGGTGTGGAACTCCATCTCCCCGAGGCGTAGCCGGTGGCGAGCGGGAACGAGGCTCAGCCCCGCCGTTCCAACGACCCGGTTCTCCCCGTCCACGACGGCCTCGCCCCTCCCGACCAGGGACCGCAGCGCGTCCTCAACAACGTCGGGCGCGATGACTGTCACTCGCGCAAGCTCGGAGGCATCGGGGGCCTCGCCGTCCAGGATCGATCGGAACGCGGCGCGGCGCACTTCCGCTTCCTCTTCGGTGAGTCCGACTGTGCCGGGATCTGTCAGTCGCGCATCGTCGATGCGGGCGCTGACGAGGCGTTCACCGTGCTCCATGACGCTTCCTCCCCCCCTGGCTCAGATCCAGTCCGGGCCGATCCGCCGGCAGCTGGCCAGGTGGTCGCAGTGCTCGGCAGCGAGCTCCCCGGCGTCCTTCAGGAATCCGCGAATTCGGGGGTCGGTGACCCGGTAGACCACGTTGCGACCTCGCCGCTCCGACTCCGCGACGCGGCACCACTTCAGACACGCCAGGTGGTTCGAAACCCGGCTCTGGGGGGCGCCGACGAGCTGGACCAGCTCGGAGACGGTTCGCTCCCGCTCCAGCAGAGCCTCGAGGATCCGCAGCCGGGTCGGGTCGCCCAGGACCCGGAAATACCTGGACAGGGCCTCGGTCTCGCCGGCCTTCCGGACCGGTGCTGTCATCGCCTTCGGCATGGTCCCCTCCCGTCGATTCGGATCTCAGGGAACCATATCAGGTTTTCCTGATACTAGGCCTGGGCAGCATGATCGTGGGGTAAGGAGGCGAACCGATGCGAGGACGATGGGTCGTTGATGGGATCCAGGCCCACGAGTTGACGGCGGACCCGCACAGGGCGGGTCAAATCCGGTGGGGGGCTCGTCCCTTCCGTGACCTGGTCGATGTGGCGGCCAGGCCGGCCACCATGAGGTCCAGCCCTTCCTCGAAGCAGCGGTCGGCGTCGCACTCGGCGATCACGGCCACCGCCGCCGAGGCCAGCTCGGGCGGGGTCCCGGACGGCAGGGCCTGACCCAGGTAGAGGAGCAGCTCCCGATCGGACATGGCCGCAGTCTGACCCGGCTCGCACTGGACACCGAGCATGGAGCGCTCGGCGTGGCCGTAGCCAGCGGCGTATGAGAGCACCGGGCGCAGGATGGCGGCGGGCTCGCGGACCCCTCCGGCTTCGAGGACGTCGAGGTAGGCCCTGAACAGCTCCAGCTCCGAGCGTGGCAACCTGGCGCACCGGAGGATCAGGGGGGCCGCCTCGGGGTGACGGCGGAACAGGTCCCGCAAGGACCGGGCCAGCCCCCGCAGCGCCTCCGCCGGATCCCCGGAGTCGTCGGGGAGGGCCACCTCTTCCCACAGCAGCTCGGCGATGCCGTCGAGGAGGCGGTCCTTGCTCTCCACGTGGTGGTGGACGGTCATAGGGTCCACGCCGAGCTCGGTACCCAGACGCCGCATGGTCAGCGCCTCTATGCCCTCCCGGTCGGCGAGCCCGAGCGCAGCCTCGAGCACCCGACGGCGATCGAGCCGGGCGCGAGCGGCGGTGTCGGTGGCGGTCATTTCCTTCTCCTTCGGGTTGACAGATCTCGGAACGCCTCCTATGGTACATGTCTACTTAGTAGAAAGCATCGGTAGGAGGGCAACAGATGACGAACGGCGCCAGCCCGGCGGTAGAGGTCCGAGACCTCGTGAAGGTGTACCCCCGTCCCGGAGGGGGGTCCCTTCGGGCCCTGGACGGCGTCACCTTCGAGGTGCGGGCCGGGGAGTTCTTCGGGTTCCTGGGTCCCAACGGTGCGGGCAAAACCACCGCCCTGGAGATCATCGAGGGGATCCGCAAGCCGACCTCCGGAGAGGTTCGGGTGCTGGGGATCGACCCCCGCCGGGAGCTGGACAAGGTGAAAAGGGTGATCGGGGTCCAGCTCCAGGCGGCCTCCTACTTCAGCCTTCTGACCATCGAGGAGATCCTGGAGCTGTTCGGCTCTTTCTACCCGAAGCGTCGCCCGCCGGCCGAGCTGTTGGACACCGTGGGGCTCCTGGACAAGCGGAAGGCTTACGTCCGCCACCTCTCCGGCGGCCAGCAACGACGGTTCTCGGTGGCCGCAGCGCTGGTCAACGACCCGGAGGTGTTGTTCCTGGATGAGCCCACCACCGGTCTTGACCCGCAGATGCGCCACAGCGTGTGGGAGCTGCTCCGGCAGCTCAACCGGGAGGAGGGCAAGACCATCGTCCTGACCACCCACGACCTGGAGGAGGCGGAGCTGTTGGCCGACCGGGTGGCCATCATCGACCACGGCCGGATCCGAGCCATCGATACCCCGAGGGACCTGATCGGCCGGCTCGACGGCGTCGGCCACATCGAGTTCGCTACCTCCAACCGGGTGAACACGGCGGAGCTGGCCGGGCTGGCCGGGGTGAGCGCGGCAACGGCAAAGAGCAACGGCGAAGGGCCGGCCGTGATGGGGCCAACCACCTACAAGCTTGAGGTGATCGAACCGAAGACCGCGGTTACGGCCCTGCTCAACTGGTCGGAAGGACGCGGGGTGGAGGTGCGAGGGTTGGAGGTCGTCCCGGGAACCCTCGAGGACGTGTTCCTTCAGCTCACCGGCCGGGAGCTCAGGGAATGACCGCCCTCGCCGGCACTATCCGGCTGGCCTCAGCCAGCAGCAAACAGCTCCTCCGCTCCAGCGAGGTCTGGGCCACCATGATCGCCTTTCCGGGAGCACTTCTTGCCATCCTTTGGCTGTTCTCCGAGCTGCGTTTCGAGTTCGGCCATCAGGCGGTGTCGCTGATGAACTTATGGGTCACCGGGCTCGGGGTGCTCGGAGTGGCGCTGGGCAACACCCACGCCTTCCTGGCGACCATCTCCACCTGGAGAGCCGGAGGGGTGCTGAAACGGATCTCGGTCACCCCCATCACGCCCGCCCAGCTAATCGTGGGCGAGGTGATCCCCCGCGGTGCCATGGGCATGATCGCGCTGGTGGCCTTCCTGGCGGCGGGCAACGCCCTCGGCGCCGACATCCGCATGGGCGCCGAGCTGGTGCAAGCCCTGCCGGTGATGGTGATGGTCACATTCACCGGACTCTGTGTGTCGTTCATCATCGCCGGTGTCACCAAGACCCCCCAGAACGCCAACGCCCTCGACACCGCCGCCGCCTGGCCCCTCTACCTGCTGACCGGCGCCATGTTTCCCCTCGCCGCCTTTCCCGGATGGCTGGAGGAGACGGCCCAGTACCTCCCCTACACCGGCCTCATCGCCACGATTCGGGGACTCGTCCTCGACGGTCGACCACTCACCGACTACGGATCAGAGCTGGCGATCGGTGGGGTCTGGATCGCGATCCTGCTCCTGGGGGCGGCCCGCGCCTATCGGTTCGTGAAATGACCACACCCACCCTGCCCCTGTTCCGCGCCAGCTGGAAGATGATGCTCCGCTCCCGGGGCGTGATCTTCGCCATCGTCACCGCCTCTCTCTACATCGCCTTCTTCGGGCTCATCGAGGACCTCGACTTCGGCGTCGGAGGGCAGACCATCAGGTTCTTCGACTTCGTGCTACCCGGATTCGCCGTCTTCTTGATGGTCTACCAGATCCAAGACATCACGGTGGCGGTCGGCGCCAGCTTCAAGGCCCGAGGCATCCTCAAGCGGCTCGCCACCACCCCCCTCTCCCCCGCCAGGTTCATCGGTGTCCAGTCCCTCACCTACGTGGGGCTGGGAGTGGTGGCCTCGGCGCTGGTGCTCACCATCGGCAAGCTGGTGGGAGGCAACCTCGCCATCACTACAAACCTGATCTGGCTCATCCCTCTCGTCGCCGTCGCCGCCGTCACCTCGATCGCCATGGGCTACGCCATCGCAGGTCTCACCCCCAACCCCCAGACCGCCACCAACGTCGGCGGCACGGTCAGCTTCCTCATGTTCGGCTTCGCCGGCGTGATGTTCCCAACTGAAGCCCTGCCCGGGGTATTGCCCGACATCGTCCCCTACGCCGTGCCCCACACCGCCCTCATCCAAGCCATCCGCGGGATCGCCCTCAACGGGGAGAGCATCACCGCCTACGGCCAGCAGGTCCTGATCGGGGGGGTGTGGCTGGCCGCGGCCCTCAGCGTGGCCTCCCTGGCCTACCGGTTCACAGAGGAGTAGTCGGCAACTGGAATACTCCCCGCCTCGAGCAGAGGAAAATCGGCCACTCACGTGCCTAAGAGCACTTCGAGATCCGTCACCCGACGTCTCCAGGAGCACCGCCAGCGTCTCAGCGGCTCCGCGATCTCCGCCGGGAACGGCGTGCGCGTAGACGTTGAGCGTGGTGGAAGCCCGCGCATGGCTGAGTCGCTGAGAAACCGTGGCGATGGGGACGCCGGCAGCCAGCATCTCTGTGGCCATGAAGTGGCGAAGGTCGTGAAGCCGAAAATGCGGTAGCCCCGCGTTGCGCCGGGCACTGATGAACTGCTTGGTCACCCAGTTCGGCATCCATGGGACCGCGCCATCGGATCGGGAGCTGAACACGAAAGCGCCTCCGGCGAGCGGGGTACCTTGCTTCCGCGCTTGAACCTCTGCGTGTGTCCGATGACCCATCAGGACATCGAAGGTCCTGCGGTCGAGCTCAATCCGGTAGGTGCGATGCGTCTTCGTCCATCGGAGCTCGGGGCCGTCGGGACCCATGACGAGGGCCCGTGTGAAAGCGAGGGCCTCGCGCTCGAGGTCGACGTCGCCCCACCGAAGGGCGAACAGCTGGCTGCGACGGGCCCCGGTGGACACCGCGAGCCTGAGATAGCAATGGAGCGGCGGGTCGGCGTGCCGCACTCCATCGAGGAGCGTCCCCAGGGACTATCCTGACCTGAGAAGAGCGTCGAAATTCAGCTTCTGAGCAGGGCTTTTGGCCGCTCATTTCTGCCCATCGCTACCCAACGATTCCCGTTCTCTGACGGGAGAATGACGGGAAGCGAGGCAAGCGACTTACAGCGCTGCCGCGGCCTAGCCGTTAAGAGGTCATCGAGGCTGTAGGCCAGAAGACAGTGTGGGTGCTCCGGGGAACCCCGAGACTCGCCCCGCTGTCTGCCAGCTCGAGAACCGGTGAACTCGCCGGACAGCTGCCGTGGCTCTCGATCGCCGGGTTCGGCGATGTCCTGGCCCTGATGGCAGCAGCGATCTGGCTTGCCCATCGACGGGAGCGTCGACACCGAGAGGGGCTGTACCCCCGAGGGCCCAGGACCACGACACGCTCCCACCGGTAGCCCGCGATCACGGGTCCGCAGGCCATGAGGCAGCGCTGTTAGGCTCCTGCCGATGAGTCCGGCCGACGAAGCTTCCCGTCGCCGCGACGCGCTGGTGCAGGCCGGCATGGTGCTGGCATCCGAGCTCTCCCTCCCGTCGATCCTGCAGAAGATCGTGGAGCTCGCCTGCCAGGTCGCCGATGCGCGCTACGGGGCCCTGGGGGTCCTCGATCCCGACGGACGGATGATCTTCGATTTCATCACCCACGGGGTCACCGAGGAGGAGCGGCGGGCCATCGGGGATCTCCCGGTGGGGAAAGGGATCCTTGGCCTGCTCATCACCGAGTCCAGGCCGATCCGGATGGCCAAGATCCAAGAGCATCCCCGGTCTGTCGGCTTCCCCCCCAACCACCCCCCCATGACCTCGTTCCTGGGGGTGCCGATCAAAGTGCGAGACCGAGTGTACGGGAACCTGTACCTCACCGAGAAGCGTGGGGCGGTCGAGTTCACCGAGGAGGACCAGGAAGCCGTGGTGACCCTCGCCGCCCAGGCCGGGGTGGCCATCGAGAACGCCCGGCTGCACGAGGACCTCAGGCGACTGGCCGTTCTCGAGGACCGAGAGCGGATCGCCCAGGAGCTCCACGACGGCGTCATCCAGTCCCTGTTCGCGGTGGGGATGGGCCTCCAGGCCGCCGGGGCTATGGCGGACGACCCGGAGACGGTTCGCGGCCGGCTCGACGCGGCGGTGAACGATGTCGACCGGGTCATACGGGACCTTCGCAACTACATCTTCGGGCTCGGAGGAGGACCGGCGGACCGGGAGCTGTCTCGGGGCCTCCACGGCCTCGCCCACGAGCTGCGGAGGGGATCTGACATCGTCATCCGCGTCGAGGTTGACCCGGCGGCCTCCGGAGCGCTTGCCTCGCGAGCTGGTGACATCGCCCAGTTCGCCCGGGAGGCCCTGACGAACGCAGTCCGCCACTCGGGAGCGGCCACCGTGTCGCTCGTGATCTCCCGGGACGACGGCTCATTCGTGCTCGAGATCGAGGACGACGGGAAGGGGTTCGACCCGGAGGCCGCAGAGGGGCGGGGGCGGGGCCTGGGCAACCTTCGGGCCCGGGCCCAGACC
>JBOGVU010000085.1:0-10167 GCA_050692915.1 Actinomycetota bacterium
CCTTTAGAGGGCCCGCCTCCGGGGACGCTGATCCCAAAGCGAGGACCCGCCACGTTCGGCGCGGGTCCTCTGCACAGCCTTCCGGTCGGTACGCTACCGGGCGCACGTTCGCCGCCTGAGGGCCCCCTGGCCCTCGGGACATCGAACTCGATCTTCTGGTTCCCCTCGAGGTTCCGGTACCCCTCACCCTGGATGGCGCTGAAGTGCACGAACACGTCAGGGCCGTCGTCCGCGGGTGATGAAGCCGTACCCCTTGTCGGGTTGAACCGGGAGACGGCCCCGATCCTCAGGAGTGCGCTAATCGGGGTAGTCGCGCAGCTGCTGGGCCCTTGTCGGGTGGCGCAGCTTGCACAGCGTCTTAGACTCGATCTGACGGATCCGCTCCCGGGTCACGCCGAAGACCCGGCCGACTTCCTCGAGCGTCCCCGGCTCTCCGCCGAGTAGACCGAACCGCCTCTCTATGATGCCCCGCTCCCGGTCGTCGAGGCTGTGCAGGACCCTATCGAGCTGCTCCTGGAGCAGGGTCATGCTAGCCGCGTCGGGGAGCGGCACCGCGTCCCGGTCCTCGATGAAGTCGCCGAGGGTGGTGTCCTCCTGGTCGTCGACGGGCGTCTCCAAGGAGATGGGATATCGGTAAATCTCGAGGATCTGGCGGACCCGTTCCGCAGGGAGACCGACGCGCCTGCCGATCTCTTCAGGATCCGGGTCCCGCCCCAGGATCTGGACCAGGTCCCGCTGGGCCCGAGCGATCTTGTTCATGTACTCGGTCATGTGCACGGGGATGCGGATCGTCCGGGACTGGTCGGCGATGGCCCGGGTGATGGCCTGGCGGATCCACCACGTGGCGTAGGTGGAGAACTTGTAGCCTCTCCGGTAATCGAACTTCTCCACGGCCCGGATCAGGCCCAGGTTTCCCTCCTGGGCCAGGTCGAGGAACAGCATCCCCCGGTGGGCGTGCCGCTTGGCAATCGACACTACCAGCCGGAGGTTCGCCTCGATCAGCTTTCCCCGGGCGCGGTCCACATCGGCGGCCACGCGGCGGAGGAAAGAGGTGGCGTCGGTGCGGGACCGGGGCAGGTAGCCTCGGGAGACGGTCTCCCGCCCGATCCCCTCAGGGCGCAGTTTCTTCTCCGGGTCGCGCTGGTGCCGCCGGATGCGGACCGCTGCCTCGACGACCTGCTGGAAGCGCCGGCGGTCGAGCCCATCGGTCCGCTCCACGGAGGTCAGCAGCTCGGCCGCCAGCTCGCCGCCCTCGATCCGCATGGCCAGGTCGACTTCCTGGGCCGCGGTCAGGAGCGGCACTTTCCCGATCTCCCGGAGATACATGCGGACGGGGTCGGAGGTGGCACTGGTCGCCTGCCCGGCCTCGGGGGAAGGGCCGGCTGCGCGGTCGGCAAACGTGGGGAGGTTCTTCATACGCTACCCACACAGTGGCACACTCCCATCTCCGCCGTGACGATGGCAAGGCGAGGAAGAATGGGGTGAGGGGTTCAAGAATCTCCTCGTGGACTCCTACGCCGGCGTTCGGTGACTCCTCCCTGGTCCAGGTTCGCGTCGGCGACGACTCCGACTCTGGGAGGGGTTTCATCTTTTCCTCCGGATGGACCATGGGTTCCTCTGTCACCCGAGAACGTTCCGAAAACAGGTGCCTACACCCCGCCGGGTGCCAGGGCCGCGGGTGAGAACGGGCCCTCGGTGCCATAATTACAGCTAGATCATTCTCGGATTTTCGCGATCTTCGCGAGGGGTCCGGGCCACTCCCGGCATAGAAGCGTCGTGGAGGGGCGAGGGCCCCTCCCCACGATGCGGGACCCTCAGGTCGCATGGAATCGAACACCGAGCACGACTTCGAAGACGACGACTCCCGCGAGTACCCGGAGAGATCCTTCCGGGGCTCACTTCTACAACCCCGTGATGCATTCCGGCGAAGTGGCTGTCCCGCTTCGACTCCACCCCCGAGGGGAGGAAGCTGGACGAATATCACCGCCGGCTCCGCGCTGACCAGGAGCTCCTCCAAGATCTGCAGTGGGAGGGGTGCGCTGGCCCTCGGTGGGAGCGGGTCGCCGAGGCGCTGGTGGCCTACGCGTACCAGGTCCTGCTGGCCTGGATCCTCACCGGAGAGGTCTTCGGGAAGTGTCTCGCCCAGGGGCTTCGGGGCCTCGGGGCCGGCGACCAGCCTCGGATGCAGCGCCAAGACGCCGAGGAGCTGGCCTACGACGTGGTTGGCCAGGCCGTGGTGGCCTTCCGGGACCGCGTGCTCAAGCCCGGCCGGTGGGCGGCCGAGGCCGGTGCCACCCTCAAGACCTTCTTCGTGGGCCAGGTCCTCATCCAGTTCATCCCGATCTACAAGTCCTGGCTCAGGCGACCCGCCGGAAGGAGGACCTGGTGGAGGTGGTTCCCGACCGACCGGATGGATCGGCCCTGGGGCGAGTGCCGGCGCCTACCCGGCGGCGCGAGCTGCTCGGATGTCACCGACCGCAGCCCTCGCCACCGCGTAGCAGCGAGCTGCAGATCCCGACGGCACATCTCCTCGTGCGCTGTCCTCCATGACCGGCTCATGACGTTGGTGAAGGTGTAGACGCGAGAGGCTTTGAAGCTCCGACCTCTCCCGCGTCAAGGCAGCATCGACGGCGCCTTCCGAGAGTATCTGCACCACCGGGGCAGGGGTGCAGGGCGAAATGGCGGCTTCGCCCGGGGTGACGTGACCTCCGCCCCATCGGGGCGGGAACGGCGATCCCTGGGTCGGTGACCAGGGCCTTCGCAAGACAAAAGGAGGCCTAAGGGCCGCATTTCACAATCTCTCGCGGAATCTGTGCGGAATCTGCTGGAGTGCCCCAGCCCGTCTCCAGCTCGCAATACCGGCTGTGACCTGCAACTTCGTTCGTGGGCGCTGGTGGGATCGAACCACCGACCTCCGCCTTGTAAGGGCGGTCCCACATAGGCCCACGACCTGCTGAAATGAACGAAACCGCTCGTCAGGCGGGTCTCAGGGTTCGAATGGCTCCGGTCCGCTGACATGCCTTTTGACGTCTTGTGCGTACTTTTTGCTTACTCCGCTGAGGGTCCGTCTCGTTGGCTGTGGGGTCGGACCGCAGCGGATCTCGGACGCCCGAAGACACGTGCCTCGGGCTCCCGTCACCCTCTACGATTCCACCGAGGGAGTCAGATGCGGAATCTACCGATCGGGACCGTCACCTTCCTGTTCACGGACATCGAGGGGTCGACCCGGCTCCTTCGGCAACTCGGCGATCGTTACCGGGAGGTCGTCGACGGGCACGGTGGGCTCCTGCGCAAGGCCATCGCCTTAGGGGGCGGTACCGAAGTCCACACAGAGGGGGACTCCTTCTTCGCCGTCTTCTCCACCCCCGCGGGGGCCCTCGCTGCGGCGGTGCAGGCTCAGCGAGCCTTGTCAGCTCACGCCTGGCCCGAGGATCACTCCGTCAGGGTCCGGATGGGCCTACACACTGGCGAAGCGGTTCTGGGTGGGGATGACTACATCGGGCTTGACGTGCACCTGGCCGCCCGCATCGCCGCCGTGGGCCACGGGGGGCAGATCCTCGTCTCTGAGGCAACCCGGGCGCTGGTTGAACACACCCTCCCCGACGGGACGTCCCTGCGCGACCTGGGCCGGCACCGCCTGAAGGACATCGAACACCCCGAGCACCTGTACGACCTTGTTATCGACGGCCTGCCCGCGGAGTTTCCCGCGGTCCGGACCGTGGACGCCCAGCCCACGAACCTCCCCCCGCAGCGAACCTCGTTCGTCGGCCGGGAACGCGAGGCGGCCGAAGTCAGGAGCCTCTTGGCGGAGAAGAGACTCCTCACCCTCACCGGACCGGGTGGGACCGGTAAGACAAGGCTGGCCCTGAAGGTGGCGGCCGACCAGCTCGACCGGTTCTCCGATGGGGTCTTCTTCGCCGACCGCAGCCCGATCGTCGACCCGGCCCTGGTCCCATCCGTGATCGCCCAGGCCCTCTTGGTGCGTGAGGAGGCCGGCCGCGACATCCTCGACACGCTTGCTGACCACCTCCGGGACCGTCACCTTCTCCTGGTCCTCGACAACTCCGAGCAGGTCATCGAGGCGGGGGCGGCGATCGCTCGTCTCGTCGACCTGGCGCCCCGGCTAACGGTCCTGGCCACCAGTCGAGCACCCTTCCACGTCTCCGCAGAGCACGAGTACCAGGTTCCTCCGCTCGCGGTCCCCGATCCCGGGCATATGGCCGACCTCGAGGGCGTTACTGGGTCCGAGGCCGTGGCTCTGTTCACGGAGCGAGCCTCCGCCATCCGCCCGGGCTTTCAGATCACCCGCCAGAACGCACTCGAGGTGGCAGAGATCGCGGTTCAGCTCGACGGCCTGCCGTTGGCCATCGAACTCGCTGCCAGCCGACTGAGGGTACTGAGCCCTGAGGCGCTACTGGAACGATTGGGCCAGCGACTCTCGCTCCTCACCGGCGGCGCCCGTGACCTTCCCGAACGGCAGCGAACCCTTCGCGGCACGATCGAGTGGAGCCATGACCTGCTCCAGGCTGAGGAGCGACGCCTCTTCGCCCGCTTGGGAACCTTCACGGGCGGATGGAGCCTGGAGGCTGCTGAGGCGATCTGCGGGCCCGGCCTCGACCTCGAGATTCTCAATGGGCTCGGGACACTGGTAAATCACAGCATGGTGCGGCCAGGAGAGCCTGGGGACGAGGAGCCGCGGTTCACCATGCTGGAGACGATCCGAGAGTTCGCTGTCGAGCGGCTCGCTTTATCCGGGGAGGAGGATGAGCTGCGCCGCCGCCACGCCGAGCGCTTTCGGGACTTGGCGGAAGAGGCGGAGCGCCATCTCACCCGCGAGGACCGGCTCGCCTGGCTCTCCAGGTTGGAAGGTGAGCATGACAACTTGCGAGCCGCGATGGACTGGTCCGAGCGCATCGGAGATGCCGACACCGGCCTTCGCACTGCCGCGGCCGTCTGGCGGTTCTGGCTGCAGCGGGGACACCTCTCGGAGGGGCGGGCCCGGCTGGAGCGTCTGCTCGCGATGCCGGGGGCGGCAGTTCCGGGCGCGGTGCGGGCTCGCGCGCTGTCGGCCCACGGCGGCATCACCTACTGGCAGAACGACTACCCGCCCATGCGGGCCGCCTACGAGGAGGCGGTCGACATCGCCAGAGAGGTGGGAGACCCTAAGCTTCTGGCTTCCGCACTCCTGGACCTCTCCTCCATCCCCAACCTGGAGCAGGACGCCGACGGTGCCGAGGCGATCCTTCGGGAAGCCCTGGCCACCGCCGAGGAGGCCGGCGACCGCGCCCTCACCGCGGAGCTCTGGAGCAACATCGCGTTCCTCGAGGTCCTTCGGGGCAACCCCGCCGGTGCGATCGAGCTGCGTCGCAGGGCGATAGAGATCCTTCGAGAGGAAGGGGCGGTATGGCAGGCGGGACAGTATCTGGGCGGGCTGGCCATGATCACCAGGATGGCCGGCGACATCGAAACAGCTAGAGGCCACCTCCGGGAGGCCATCGAGATCCATGCCCAGGACAGGGACCAATTGAGCATCTCCATGTCCTTGACGAGCTTTGCGCTCATCGCCAACGACCAGGGTCATCATGAGCGGGCGGCCCGCTTGGTCGGCGCCGCCGCGCGGATGCGGGACGAGCTCGGTGGGGGCGTTCCTCCCGAGTTCGTGAGCCGGTGGGGGGATCCGGACGAGGATGCCCGTCGTGCTCTCGGCGAGGACGCCTACCGGCGGACCCGGGCGGAGGGCTACGCCATGGATAGCGAGGAGGCTGTGGCTTACGCCGTCGAAGACCGCGACTACCTTTGATAGGCTCGTCCCGCACCATCTCCAGAGGAGGTGCCGTCGTGAAGCTCGACCTTTCGGAGTCGATCGAGCGCCCGCCCGCAGACGTATTCCGCTTCGTGGCCACGGACCACGTCCAGAACCATCCGCGCTGGGACCCGCAGCTGAGCCTGGTCCAGGAGACACCGGGCCCCATCGGCGTCGGGAGCAGGATCCGCAGGAGCCGAGCTGGGAGCGAAACCCGGGTAGAGGGGGAGATGGAGATCACCGAGTTCGAGCCCGACCGCACCATGGGCGCGGTGATCCGCGACGGCCCCATGGAAATCCGCTCATGGATGACCGTCGAGCCCGAGGGCGAGGCGGCCAGCCGGCTCACGTTCACGGTGGAATCCGACGACGCCCCCCTGGACATGATGGAGGAGTCGATCAAGGGCAGCCTTCGGCGGATCAAGGAGATGGTCGAGAGCGACGGGTAGCCGGGGCTCGCATCCGTTCCAGCAAGAGGTCGTCTCGACTCGAAGGTCAGCCAAGCTCGGTCCCCCGGACCACCCGTCTTGGATCGGACGCGCCATACTCGCCGGGTGGATCGCGACGACGTGGCCATGGTGGCGGCAAGCTTCTCGCAGGACGCACCGCTGTACGAACGGTTCTGGGCGGCATCCCTGGCCGCCCTGGGGCAACGGCTCCTAGCCGGACTGCCGATTCACAGCGCATCGGTGGTCGTCGACATCGGCGCGGGCGTCGGCGCCCTTCTGCCCGCCATCCAGGAGGCTGCTCCACGGGCCTTCGTGGCCGGGGTCGATGCCGCTGAGGGGATGATCCGTCGGGCCCCGCGGGAGTTCGGCCGGGTCGTCATGGACGCGGGCCGCCTGGCGCTTCGAGACGCCTCGATCGACGGTGCGGTGATGCCCTTCATGTTGTTCTTCCTCCCCGATCCTCGACGCGGGCTGGCAGAGGCACGGCGGGTCCTGCGACCAGGCGGTCGGCTGGGCGTTGCCACCTGGGCTGCAGGCCTCAACGAGTACCCGGCGTACGAGATGTGGGCCGATCTCCTCGACGAGTACGGTGCCCCTCCGGACCAAGCCGCCTCGAAGATGGACCTCATGGACACGCCGGAGAAGCTGATCGAGCTGCTGAAGGATGAGGGCTTCCGAAACGTCCGCACCGCCACCGAGGCGGAGCCGGTCTCCCTGACCCTCGACCAGTTCCTCGAGGTGCGCGCCAAGATCGGCCGGTCGAAGCGTCGGCTCCAGAGGCTCGCCCCAGACGCTCGCACCGCCCTGCTGTCGGAGGCAAGAATGCGATTGGTGAGACTCCGACCCGAGGACTTCACCGATCCCCAGGTGGCTCTGCTGGCATGGGGAACAAAGCCCGGATGAGGGAGCATTGTCCGAATGAGCAACCGAGATGGGAGGACCTGCGGCTACTTCCTGTGGGCGCTGGTGGTTTCGAACCACCGACCTCCGCCTTGTAAGGGCGCTTCTTGGCAGGCGCCCTACCTGGTCAAACACGCATCGGCGCAGGTCAAGCCAACATCAGCGTTCGAATGACTGCAGTCCGCTCGAGCCTGTTGGAACCCGTTGAGCGTACTTTTTGCTTACTACGCTTTCTCGATCAAGGATGCTGGATGAGCACGGTTCGAGCCGACATCCGGGCTGAGGCGATGTCTCGCTACCGCGACTCTCTGCTTCAGGACCTGCTCGCGCCATCCCTTAGTATCCCCGCGGCGACGCTCAAGCTGTTCGATGCGCACCACCGGGTGTCCCGTTCCGCCTCCTTCCGCAGCGTCCTAGAGCCGATCCCGTCAATCACGGGCACCCCACCCGGCGATCCCCTCGCCGGTGATCTCGGCGCCGGAGAGCCGGGGAACAACCGGATGAGCGACCACTCGGTCCTGAGCGGGCCCGGCGATTTCCTGCGCCTTCCTGGGCCCTCTCTCTAGCCGTTTCTGGAGCGCTCGTACTCCTCGAGATAGCCCGCCAGGAGGTCGATCGAGTCCGGGGTCAGGATAAGGACGACCTCCTGACCCATGATCCGGAAGAGCTCGCCGTCGTGGAAGCCGCCCTGGATCCCGCCGACCTCGGGATGCGCCGCCTCGACCCACTCCACGAAGTTCGCCCCCTCGGCCGGTTTGCCCGCAGGGAAGCCGACGTTCAGCCAGGGGAAGCTCAGGTTCGTGATGCGGTCATTCCGGACTCCGATATCGAAGGATGACTTCACCGGCGGAAAACCGTCGATCTGCCTCAGCTTGTTGTCCATCCGGTAGGAACACCTGATCTGGGTGTCGGCCCAACTCACCGGATCGGGTTGACACTCGAAGGGCTCGTATCGAACCCCATAGAGCCGCTCCGCATCGAGCGCCAGCGCTAGCTCTTCGCGGTCCAAACGCACGGTGGGCATGTCCTGCTCCATCGCGTTGTCGTACATCAGCAGGGCTGTCGCCCCGTCGGCCAGCAGCGACATGGCCTTCTCGGCGTCGTAGGCGTTGCGGGCCTCCATGAAGCTCTCGACGATCTCGACCATAGGGGCCATCTTGGCGAGCTCCACCTTCACGTACTCACGGCTCCGCTTCTCCCAGAGCTGGATCGACTCCTCGGTGAGCCGCGCCCCGGAGTACGTGCCGTCCGCGTACATAACCGCGGCGTCCTCCGAGTGGGTCGTGGAGACCCATTCAGCGAAAGGCTCCCACATCTGAGGCGAGAACTCCTCGATTCCCCAAGAAACCGAAGCTCGAACGATCTCTCCATCGCGAACGGTGAGATCGAAGGAGCCGCCGCTGAAGGGACCCAGTCCGATCTCATCGGACCTGATGGCGTGGAAATCGAACGTGCAACGAACTCCGGTGCCAGAGGCGAGGCTGCCCGTTTCCTCGCAGGGGTGGAGCATCTGCTTGTAGCCCTGGGCGTCGAGAAGCGAGATGTACAGTCGGAACTCCTCCAGGGTCCCCTCCACACCCGGTGCACCCACCGAGCCGATCAGATCCGCAATGTCGGCGTCGGCGGCCAGATAGGTGTTCGCCTGTTCCACGTCGAAGGCGCCATAAGCGTCGATAAAGCCGGTGGCGACTTCCTCCGCTTTCGCATCCACAGCCTCGGCGGGTGCCGGGGCTGTTGCGTTCTCTACACGGGGCGTTCCCCGAGGACCAGAACACGCAACCAGGCCGATCGCCGCCACCACGGCGAACACTCCGACCTTCATCCCGACTGCACGACGTCGCTGACGCCTGTGTTGCCGATCCAGCGATCCCGGATCGGGCTTGACCCTCCATGTCGACATGGTCACCACCTCCTAGACGCCGGTATACGGGGCGGCCGTTACAGACGCGTTTCACCGGCGCAACGTGCCGATCCGCACCTGGGAGGGGACGACACGAGTTACGTGCCTGAAACAGCGCTGTAACGCCGGTCCCTTACAAGGACTCCCGAATCGGCTTATCGTTCCTCCAGGACTCCGAAAGCGAGGATGCGCACGTGCGAGTGAGCGACGACCCTCGGGTCGGCACGGAACTCGCCGGCTATCGGATCGACGCGCTGTTGGGCTGGGGCGGCATGAGCGTGGTCTACCTGGCCGAGGATCTACGGCTCAAGCGCAGGGTCGCGCTCAAGCTGCTGGCTGCCAGCCTCGCCGAGGACGGATCGTTCCGTGACCAGTTCCTGCGCGAGTCGGAGCTGGCCGCGTCGATCGACCATCCGAACATCATCCCGATCTACGAGGCTGGGACGACCGAGGACCTCCTCTTCATCGCCATGCGCTTCGTCGAGGGGCGTGACCTGAATGAGCGCCTCCAACACGGCCGTCTGGAACCGGGGGACGCGATCGGCATCCTCGCGCAGGTGGCGAGCGCCCTGGATGCGGCCCACGCGCGCGGCCTCGTGCATCGCGACGTAAAGCCCTCCAACGTGCTACTCGACCTGGGCGCCCGCCCCGACGGCTCCGACCACGTCTACCTGGCGGACTTTGGCCTCACCAAGCGGGCCTCCGAGGAGACTCGAATCGGCGACGCTGGCCACCTGGCGGGCACCATCGACTACGTCGCCCCCGAGCAGATCGCCGGTGAGGAGATCGACGGGCGGGCGGACGTCTACTCGCTTGGCTGCGTGCTCTACGAGTGTCTCGTCGGGCAGCCGCCGTTTCAGCGTGACTCGGACATCGCGGTCGTGTTCGCGCACCTCGAAGCGGAACCGCCGGCGCCGAGCGCAGGGCGGCCGGAGTTGCCGGACGCGCTCGACGCCGTGATCGCCAGGGCCTTGGCGAAGGAGCCAGACCAGCGCTACCCGAGCTGCCGTGAGTTCGCCCGGGCGGCGCTCGCGGTCGTGGCCGACGAGGCGAGCCGCCTGCTCGTCGACGTCGCGTCCCGTGCCGCCGCCGGCAGGAGCGATCTGAGCGACGTC
>JBOGVU010000086.1:0-10121 GCA_050692915.1 Actinomycetota bacterium
TGATCGTGGACGACCATGAGGTCGTCCGCCAGGGCCTTCGGGCCATGCTGGAAGCCGCCGGGGACGTGGTGGTGGCCGGGGAGGCGGCCCGGGTTCAGGAGGCTGTCGAGGTGGCGGAGTCCGTCCGGCCCGACGTCGTGGTGATGGACGTCCGGCTCGAGGACGGGAGCGGGATCGAGGCCACCCGGGAGATCCGGGCGCGGCGCCCGAACACCAAGGTGGTGATGCTCACCTCCTTCGCGGACGACGAGGCCCTGTTCGCCTCGATCATGGCCGGGGCATCCGGGTACGTCCTCAAGCAGGTCCGGGGCGGGGACCTCCTCCAGTCGATCAGGACCGTGGCCCAGGGGGGTTCCCTGCTCGATCCCGCCGTGACCGGAGCGGTGCTGGATCGGCTCCGGAAAGGGAAGCACCTCCTCAAGGACGAGAGGCTGGCCCGGCTTTCCCCCCAGGAGGAGCGGATCCTGACCTTGGTGGCCGAGGGGAAGACCAACAAGGAGATCGGCGACGAGATCCACCTGGCGGAGAAGACCGTGAAGAACTACGTCTCCAGCATCCTGTCCAAGCTCGAAGTGGCCCGGCGGGCGGAGGCCGCCGCCTACCTGGCCCGTCACACCGGTACCCCGGGCGAGTAGGGCCGAAGGTCCCACCGGGTCCCAACCAACCAGGGCCGTTCGCCTCATGGACCCTCCACCCCCACCGTCGATGCTGTGGTCGACGAAAAGGAGGTGGGCACATGACCACCGGAGTGATGGACAGGACCGAGGTGCGGCTCAACGGCCAGCCCGCCGCGGCGGCCGTGAGGGAGCCCGAGGCGGTCAAGGGAGCCCGGTTCTGGGGCGTCCTGCGGATCGCCATGGGATGGACGTTCCTGTGGGCCTTCCTGGACAAGGCCTTCGCCCTCGGGTTCAGCACCGGGCGGAACCCGGAGACCGGAGCGATCTCGTTCTTCGGCCCGGACGCCTGGATCAACGGGGGCTCCCCCACCGATGGGGTCCTCCAGTTCGCCCTCCACACCAAGGGGTTCTTCGCCGACTTCTACGGAGCGCTGGTCGGCGCCACCTGGGTGGAGTGGGGGTACATGCTCTCGATGCTGCTCATCGGGCTCGCCCTGATTTTTGGGATTGGGACCCGGCTAGCGGCCATCGGCGGCATCCTGTGGATGGCGATCTTCTACACGGCGACCGCCATCTGGCCGGAGCACAACCCGTTCCTGGACACCCACGTGATCTATGCGATCGTCCTGGCCGGGATCGCCTACGTCGGCGCGGGCCGGTTCCTCGGCCTGGGCCGGCGGTGGGAGAGCACCGCGCTGGTCCGGAAGTTCCCGGTCCTGAAGTAGCGCGACGCTCCGGTGGTCGAAGGGGGCGGGGTCACCCGCCCCCTTCGCATGTCCCCGGAGGTCCCAGGCGGTCCCCTTTGGAAGGGGACCTTCGACTCTAGGGCCAACCTCGACCGGTACCTACCCTCGATCCGACCAACGTCGAGAGGTGAGAACGATGAACGTACGAGACGTGATGAGCACCCGCCTGATCGCGGTCCGACCGGACGAGCCGCTGAAGGAGCTGGCCAGGGCCCTGGTCCGGAACCGGATCGGCGGGGTCCCGGTCACCGACCCGGAGGGGCGCGTCCTCGGGATCGTGTCCGAGAGCGACCTCCAGCCCACGAAGGAGGAGGCTCCCATCCGCCCCATCCGGACGGCGGCCGACGTGATGACCCGGCCCGTCATCACCCTCACCGAGGACGACACGGTGACCCAGGCGGCCCGGGTCCTCCAGCGCCACCGCATCAAGCGGGCCCCGGTCCTTCGACGGGGAGTCCTGGTGGGGATGATCACCCGGAGCGACCTGCTCCGCCCCTACCTGCGCACGGACTCTGAGATCAGGGCCGACGTGGAGCAGGTTCTTCTCGGGGATGGGCTGGGCCTGACCCGTGACCGTCTCCAGGTCCGCGTCGAGAGCGGGGTGGTGCGGCTGCAGGGCCTTGTCCCGGACCGGCGGCACCAGGCCGTCACGGTGCGCCTGGCCCGGGGTGTCGAGGGAGTGATCGACGTGGTGGACGACCTCCGGGTCGCTTGAGATCGGAACGAGTGAGGAGACGAATCGTCATGGACCAGCGAACGAAGTTGGGAGTGATGGGGGCGGTGGCCGGGTTCGCGGTCGCCGCGGCGTTCGGCATCGGCCTGATCTCGATGGCCGCCTTCATGAGCGGTGACTCCATCTGGAGGACCGACACGGAGGCAGCGGCTGAGAGCCAGGTCCTGGAGGTCACCTTGAAGAACCTGGCCATGGAGCCGCCGAGCCTTCAGGCTCAGCCGGGCCCGATCACCATCGAGGTCACCAACGAGGGCCAGGCCGCTCACAACTTCGCCCTGGAGGGGCAGGCCACGCCGATGCTCGACTCCGGAGGGTCCGCGACCCTCAACGTGTCGTCCCTCGATCCCGGGACCTACGAGTTCATCTGCGAGGTGGCCGGGCACGCCGACGGCGGGATGCGGGGCACGTTGACCGTCGGCGAGGGCGCCGGTGCGACCACGGACGCTCCCCACGACACGATGACGGCGGAGGAGATGGCCGTCCACGACGCCGAGGTCACCGCCCAATTCCCCGCCGAAACGCAGGGCCACGGCGGGAAGGTCCTCCTGCCGGAGGTGACGGCGAACGGGGTCAAGGTCTTCGAGCTCACGGCCGCCCCGGTCCAGTGGGAGACCGAGCCCGGGGTATTCAAGGAGGCCTGGGCCTACAACGGAATGGTCCCCGGCCCCACGATCAAGGCGGAGCTCGGCGATCGGGTCCGGTTCGTCCTGACCAACGACCTTCCTGAGCCCACCACGATCCACTTCCACGGCATGACGGTGCCGGCGGAGATGGACGGGGTTCCGGTGATCAGCCAGGACGCGGTAATGCCCGGAGAGACCTTCACGTACGGGTTCACCGTCCGCAACACCGGGACGAACATGTACCACTCCCACTTCAACGCCCAGAAGCAGGTCCCCATGGGCCTCCTCGGGGCGCTGATCGTGCGGAATCCGCAGGATCCGAGGGTAGACGTGGACTACCCGATGGTCCTCAACGACGGGCCCCTCGGGTACACGCTCAACGGGAAGGGGTTCCCCGCCACCGAGCCGCTGGTGGTGGACCCAGGGGACACCGTGCGGATCCGGTACATGAACGAGGGGCTCCAGATCCACCCCATGCATCTGCACGGCCTGTCCCAGCGGGTGATCGCCGTGGATGGCCACCTCCTGGATGAGCCGTACCAGGCGGACACCGTGATGGTGGCCCCCGGCCAGCGGATCGACGTCCTGGTCCGGGCCACCGAGCCGGGCGCCTGGGCGTGGCACTGCCACGTGTTGAACCACGCCGAGGGCGAGCAGGGGATGTTCGGGATGGTCACCGCGGTGATCGTGGAGTGAGGGAGCAAGTCATGGACCCGATACGAGTGCTCCTGGTGGAGGCCGATCCAGGGAACCGGCACAGCTACGGGAAGTGGCTGGAGGAGAGCGGATACGAGGTGACAACCTGTCCGGGCCCCTCGGCGCCGGACTACGTGTGCGTCGGCAGCCGTCAGGGGCGCTGCCCCCTGGTTGAGCCGGCCGATGTGGTGGTCCTCGGACTGGACCTCGACAGCGAGATCGAGGAGGAGGGAACGTCGGCGTTCGATCTGCTGAGCCTCTACACGGGCGCGGGGAGGCCCGTGGTGGCCGTGGGGTCCGATCCTCGCATCGTCGGGGTGTTCCCCGAGCGCCTGGCGACCCGGCTCCTGGGGCCTCCGACCCGTCCCCAGCTGGTGAAGGCCGTACGGACCTCGGTGGCCGAGGCCGCCGGATGACGCCCCCGTTGGAGCGAGAGGCCTCCGAGGCCTATATCGATCTGTACTGGCTCCCCCTCGGTGCGGGTGGCTGGTTCGTTCGGATGAACGGGCGGATCTACGAGGCCGTCAAGGCGTTCCTCGAGCGGAGGCGGCCGCTCGACCTGTACCACTCCGCGCTCGAGGTACGCGTGCCGGAGGGGCGCTTCGTCATCGAGAACGCGTGGCCGATCCCGGATGCCGACGGTGCCTCCCGGGGCGCGGTCGTTGAAGGTCCCGTCGGTAGCCGATGGATCGGCCGCTTCCGCGCATTTCGATACGAGGTGCGCCGGTGGCGGGACGGGGTGATTCCCGACGCCGCCGAGGCCGTCGCAGGTCCGCAGCGCCTGAGCGACGACCCACGCCGGGCGCATCGCCTCCTGGACCTGGCTGGCTCGGTGCCGAGCCTGGCCTGGGGTCGAGACGAGCTCGGGACGGGTGAGATGTGGAACTCGAACTCGGTGGTCTCGTGGCTGCTGGCCCGGAGCGGCCTCCCAGCGGAGGCGATCAGGCCTCCGGCTGGTGGACGCGCGCCCGGATGGGAGGCAGGCCTGATCACGGCCCGCCGCCCGCAGCGGAGCGACAACAGAGCATCAGTCTTGGACGACTTTCCTCTCCCGAGCTCCGTCACCCCGACCAGCTTCTAGGACCGCGGCCAGCGTCTCGGCCGCTCTGCGGTCACCGCCGGGAACGGCATGAGTGTAGACGTTGAGCGTGGTGGAGGTAGACACGAAGCTGCCAGGAGTCGTGGCCGCGCTGACGCATCGAGCCCCCGCCCATGCCGAGGCGACTGTACGCCTGCGGTCATGGACAAGCCATGGCCAACTCATGGCCAACCCGGGGGGTGGGCAGTGGGTCGACTTAGGAGAAATGAGAGGTCAGAGCCAGTTCTCTTCGAGCGGACGACGGGATTCGAACGCGCGACCCCCACCTTGGCAAAAAAGGAGCTTGGTCCGTTCACCGCTGTTCGCCTGGGTTCATCCTGCAGGTCAAGAAGGCCACTGGCCTGCCCGCGACCTCCATTGGACGGGAACGAACCGAGGCGAACGGAGACGATTGGGGCCAAATTTGTTTGATTCCCGCCGGGGCACCAGAGCAAGCAAAGACGGGCAACAGTCCTTGAGGTCACCCCTACCCATGCGATTGGCCGTCCGTACAATCTTGGCGTCGGTCAACCTCGGGGATCACGGTGGCCCAAATCATCATCGGCCGCGAATCTGAGCTAGCGGCCCTCTGGCGGTTCCTCGATTCGATCGCCGGCGGCCCGGCCGCCCTGTTGCTCTCGGGCGATCCGGGCATCGGGAAGACCACGGTGTGGAAGGAGGGAGTAGCGGGCGCCCTCCAGAAGTCCTATCGGATCCTGGCCTGCCGGCCCGTCGAGGCGGAGACGCGCCTCTCGTACGCTGCGCTCGGCGACCTCCTCGAACCTGCTCTCGAGGAGGCGCTCCCGACGCTGCCCGAGCCGCAGCGCCAGGCGCTCGAGGTGGCCTTGCTGCGGGCCGCGAGCTCCAAGGTCCGACCCGACCAGCGAGCTGTCTCCCTGGCCGCCCTGGGATGCTTGCGGTCGCTGGCCTCCTCCTCACCCGTCGTGGTGGCGATCGACGACGTCCAGTGGATCGACCCGCCTTCCGCTCGTGTGCTGCAGTTCGTCGTGCGTCGTCTGAACCAGGAGCCGGTGGGTTTCTTGACGGCGGTGAGAGGCGCCGGGGCCGAGGATGACCCGCTGAACATTACCTCGGCCTTCGCGGGGGAAAGGGTGCACGCAGTCCGTATCGGGCCTCTCTCCGTGGACGCCCTCGACCAGGCGCTTCGAGCCAGGTTGGGGACCGGGTTCCGGCGGACGACCCTCCTTCACCTCCACGAAACGTCTGGAGGCAATCCGTTCTTCGCACTGGAGATCGGTCTGGCGCTCCTTCGACGCGGGAGTGACGTGGCGGCGGGCGAGATGCTTCCGATTCCTGACCGGCTGCACGAACTCATCCAGGACCGTCTGGCGGGGCTTCCCCCGCGTACCCTCGAAGCCCTCCAGATCGTCGCCGCCCTGTCCGTACCGTCGCTCGATGCGGTCGCGGCGGCGATGGTCCCCCGCGCAGACGTCGACGCTCGCCTGGGCCCGGCCGTCGACCACAAGGTGGTGGACATCGAGGGCCGCCAGGTCCGATTCGCCCATCCGCTGCTTGCGTCCGCTGTCTACCAAGCCATCCCGTACGCGCGACGCCGGGAACTGCATGCGAAGCTAGCGGCCGTCGTCAACGACCCGGAGCAGCGAGCCCGCCATCTGGCGCTCTCTGTTGACGGTCCGGATGCTGCGGTTTCAGATGCCCTCGAGGAGGCGGCCAGGCGGGCCGCCTCCCGAGGAGCCCCCCAATCCGCGGCTGAGCTGTGGGATATGGCCCGACGGACGACGTCGGCGGATCGACTCGAGGACCTCCGCCGTCGAACTCACGAGGCAGGCCTGGCCTACTTCGAGTCCGGCGATACCTCAGTGGCCAGGAAGTTACTGCAGAAGACGGTGGAGCTTTCGGGTCCGGGGCCCCAGCGAGCCAGGGCTCTGCTTGACCTCGGGATGATCGTCGCCACCGAGGAGGGATGGCGGCCTACCATCGACGTATTCACGCGTGCTTTGGAGGAAGCTGGAGACGAACCCGCCTTGAGAGCTTCCATAGAGCAAAACCTCGGTTACGCCTGGCTGTTCAGGGGCGACGTCGTGGCGTCGGAGCGGCATGCTCGTGCAGCACTGGACCTGGCGGAGGCGTTGCAGGAACCCCGCGTCTTGGCGGAAGCTTACCAGGCCTATCCCTTCGTCCACTTCCTTCTGGGACGGGGACTCGACCTCGCCATGTTGGAGCGGGGGATCGCCCTCGAACAGCACATGCTGGAGGGGTTCCTCTCCCATGTCCTCCGTCCGAGCTACGTTCTCGCCCAGATCCTCAAATACTCCGACCGCCTGGAGGAGGCCCGCGACAAGTTCCTTTTGCTCCTGGCGGACGCCACCGAGCGAGGCATCGAGAGCCCCGTGTTGGCCGTCCTGCACTTCCACCTCGCCGAGCTGGAGTGCCGAGCGGGGAACTGGGAGGCGGCCCACGAGCACGCGCGCGAGAGTCTGGCGGCCGCCCAGCAGACGGGCATGGCCTTCTACCACCCCATGGCCCAGTTCGCGATCAGCCTCGTCGAAGCGCACCGGGGGCGGGTCGACGCGGCTGAGCTCGCCGCCCAGGAGGCCCTACGGCTCGCGGAGGCCGCGGGCGAGATCCTCATCATGGTGCTGAACCTCTCGGTCCTCGGGTTCGTGGAACTCTCCCGGGGCCACCCCGCCGAGGCCCACCGCTATCTGGCCAGGGCCATCGAGCTCAAGGAAACCATGGGCGTTCAGGAGCCCGCGTACTTCCGGATCGTCCCGGATGACGTCGAGGCGCTGGTGGCCCTGGGCCGGCTGGACGAGGCAGAAGTTCTCCTTGGGCCGTTTGAGGAGAAGGCGAGGCAGCTCGACAGAGCCTGGGCCTTGGCCACCGGGGCCAGGAGCCGGACGCTCCTCACCGCTGCCCGGGGTGACCTGTCTGCAGCTCTGGCCGCCGCCGGCGAAGCGGTTCGGGACCACGACCGCCTGCCTCTGCCCTTCGAGCTGGGGCGGACTCTCCTGGTCAAGGGGGCGGTCGAGCGCCGAGCGAAGCAGAAGCGGGAGGCCCGGGAGACCCTCACCCAGGCCCTGGACACCTTCCAGAAGCTCGGTGCTCCTCTCTGGGCCGAGAAGGCACGGGCCGAACTCGCCCGGATCGGCGGCCGGGCTCCGGCCCCGCTGGCCCTGACCCCGACCGAAGGGCGGGTGGCGGAGCTGGTGGCCGCGGGCAGCACCAATCGGGAGGTGGCCGATGCCCTGTTCATCAGCGTTCACACCGTGGAGGCAAACCTCAAGCGGATCTACCGGAAGCTGGGGATCCGCTCCCGAACGGAGTTGGCCTCGAGGTTCCGATCCCGCCCCACAGAGGACTGATCCCCGACATACCGGGTACTCGCCTCGATCGGTACGGATTTCGGGGATTCCTCGTTCCGCCGCTCCTCCTACTCTCGGGCTCAGGAAGGGCAGCCAACCTGAAAGGAGGAGCCATGAGCACGAAGTCGGGAACGATGGGCGTCTCCGCCAGGCCGGTATGGGTCCCACGGTGGATCACGGTGGTGTCCATCCTCGCCGTGGCTGCGCTCATCATGAGCGCGGTGGCCCTCGGCCTCGTGATTCGCGGTGACCAGCGAGCGGCCTTGCCCGCGCCGCGGGAGGCCATCGCGTCGGGTCCCGTGATCAGCGGGACCGGGCCGGGCCTGATCGAGGTGGCCCATGGGGAGCGAGCCTGGATGAGAGACCTGGTGCGCGGGGCCGAACGGTCGGGGTACGCGGTCGCCGGCCTCTCGCCCGCCTCGTCCAGTTTCATCCCGCTCACACCGTATGCGGCACACGCGCTTCGACCCTGAGGCGGCCCAGACGTCGACGGTCTCGGTTACCGACTGAGCCGAGTCTCAGAAGGGAGCCAAGCGGTCTAACGGGAGGCCCCGGCGAGCCGGGCCTCCCGTTGCTGGGGCCGGGGGACGATCAGGCCCGATCGAGTTACGCGTTGACAGTGGAAGCTGGCCAACGCGAGCGCCGTGGTGCGGCCGTCCCTCGAGTAGGAGTCCCTGTTCTCGAGCTATGCCGTGCTGTCGGTTCGCCCTTTGCCAGTTCGGCGTCGGCCCGAGTTGGAAGGCCTGGTTCCCGACCGACCTGTAGAACCATGCCGAGCTCCGGGTGGTCCTCTCTCAGCGCTAGGGGCGCCGGTCCGACCCGGTGGTGTTCAACCTCTACCGCGACGGTCGGCGAGAGCGCGGTGTGGCACGCCGACCGCATGGCCAAGGAGATCGAGGACCCATTGTCGCGCTGGTATCTCTGGGCGAACCGCGGAAGTTCCTCCTTCGCCTAACGGCGGCGGCCAGTAGCGGGCGTTAGTCCTAGCGCGGGGGATGTGCTGGTCACCCACCCGGAGGAACTAGTGTGGGTTGGCTCAGCTGCCAGCGCCTTCCGTCGGCATGGTCCATTCACGAACGAGTCAGCGTTCGCCCTGAGGGAAGGAGCGGCCCAGACCATGCCACGGAGACTCCGACCAGTGTTGCACCACCCGGGCAGGGTGGTGCAGAGCCGATCCGACCCAAGGGGGGGATGCAAACCTGCAGGTAGGCCCTACCTAACGGACGGCTCCAGCGAGAAACTGCGGCACGGTGGTCCCAGGGGATTGGGTCAAGATTGGGTCAACGTCTCGACGAGACGCCTCCGCCCACGCTGGGAAACCGCAGGTGGCAGGCCCGATTTTGGAGCGGACGACGGGATTCGAACCCGCGACCCCCACCTTGGCAAGGTGGTGCTCTACCAACTGAGCCACGTCCGCGCTGGCCCCATTCTAACAGGGCCCTATCGTACGCCCGACGAGCCGAACCCGGCCTCCCCCCTGCCGCTCGAGGGGAGCTCGGCCACCTCGGCCGGCTCGACCACGGCGAACGGGACCACCACCAGCTGGGCGATCCGGTCCCCCTTCCGGATCTCCACCGGCTGGTCCGGATCCAGGTTGACCACGGCCAGCATGATCTCCCCTCGGTACCCCTCGTCGATCAGCCCCGGCGAGTTCGCCAGGGTCAGCCCCTTCCTCGAGGCCAGCCCCGACCGGGGCAGCACCAGGCCGGCGTGCCCGCTGGGGATGGCCACGGCCAGCCCCGTGGGGACCATGGCCCGCTCCCCCGGCCCCACCTTCAGCGTGTCGTTCGCCTGGAGATCCAGTCCCGCGTCGCCGTCGCGAGCGCGACGGGGAAGGGCGACGTCGGGATCGAGCTTCCGGAACTCGATCCGCACCGCCGCAGGCTACCTCGCCGGGCTCAGGTCGGTCTAACCGCTTTGCCGAGGCCGGCCCGGGTCCCCTATGCTCGCCCGCATGTCTGCGGGCTTCTGCTCCGTCTGCGGCGCCGTCCTCCGCGACGGGGTCTGCCCGAACGGCCACCCCCAGCGGGCCCAGAGGAGGCTCCACCACCGCCGGCGCCGCCGGGGCCTGTGGACGCTCCTGGTGCTGTTCCTGCTGGTCTCGGCCGGCGCGTACGTGGGGCTGGTCTGGTACCCGGAGCGGGCCGCGGCCGATCTCATGGAGGGACCGTCGAGGGCGTTCGAGGCCTCCCTGGACGCCTATCGAACCACCGTCTCCGCGTTCCCCCCGGGAGCCACCGATCCCCAGGCGCTGGTTGACGGGTGCAACGCCGTCCTGACG
>JBOGVU010000087.1:0-10106 GCA_050692915.1 Actinomycetota bacterium
GTCATGCCCGGGGACAACGTGGAGATGACCACCTCCCTGGAGAAGCCCATCGCCATGGAGGAGGGCCTCCGGTTCGCCATCCGGGAGGGCGGCCGGACCGTGGGCGCCGGACGTGTGACCAAGGTCATCAACTAGGGAGCGAGAGCGAGCGCATGCCGAAGTCAGACAACCGCCCGACGATCACGCTCGCCTGCGGCGAGTGCAAGCGCCGCAACTACGTGACCAGGAAGAACAAGGTCAACGACCGGGACCGGATCGAGCTCCGGAAGTTCTGCCGGTGGTGCCGCCAGCACACGGCGCACCGCGAGACCCGGTAGGGCCCGTGGGCGGCGCGACCCACCAGGTCACGAACCAGCCGCCGCCCCTCGAGGGATACAACCTGTTCGAGACCGATCGGCCCCTGGCCGAGGCGGTCCGGCGCGAGGGGGCCTCGTGGTCCGAGCCGGACCTGGTCGCCCTGGGCAAGCTCGCCGGCGCCGCCGAGGTCCTTCGACTCGGGGACGAGGCCAACCGCCACCCCCCGGTGCTCAGGACCCACGACCGGTACGGCCACCGGATCGACGAGGTGCAGTTCCACCCTGCCTGGCACAGGCTCCTGGGCCTGTCGGTGAGCCACGGGATCCACGCTCTGCCGTGGCGGGAGCCGAGGGCCGGGGCCCACGCCGCCCGGGCCGCCATGATGATCCTGGTCAGCGAGGTCGAGGCCGGGCACGGCTGTCCGGTCTCCATGACCTACGCCGCGGTCCCGGCTCTCCGGGCCGAACCCGAGGTGGCCGCGGAGTGGGAGCCCCGGCTGACCTCCCTCGACTACGACCCCCGTCTCGCCCCGCCGGCCGACAAGGCCGGCGCGCTGTCCGGTATGGCCATGACCGAGAAGCAGGGGGGCTCGGACGTGCGGGCGAACACGACCCGTGCCGAGCCGCTCTCCGCGCCCGGGGAGTACGCCCTGACCGGCCACAAGTGGTTCTGCTCCGCCCCGATGTCCGACGCGTTCCTGGTTCTGGCCCAGGCCCCGGCCGGCCTGACCTGCTTCCTCCTTCCCCGGGTCCTCCCCGACGGGAACCGAAACGGGTTCCGCATCCAGCGCCTCAAGGACAAGCTGGGGAACCGGTCGAACGCCTCCGCGGAGATCGAGTTGGAGGCGGCGTGGGCCAGGCGGGTCGGCGAGGAGGGCCGGGGCGTGCCCACGATCGTCGAGATGGTGAACCACACCAGGCTGGATTGCGTGCTGGGCTCGACCGGGATCCTGCGCCGGGCCGTGGCCGAGGCCACCCACCACTCCGCCCATCGCAGCGCCTTCGGGAAGCTCCTGATCGATCAGCCGCTGATGCGGAACGTGCTGGCCGACCTCTGCATGGAGTCCGAGGTCTCCACGCTCACGGCGATGAGGCTGGCCCGGGCCGTGGACGAGGCCGAGGTCTCCGAGGAAGCTACCCACCTCAAGCGGCTCGCGGTGGCCGTCGGCAAGTACTGGGTGTGCAAGCGAACCGTGGGTGCCGTGTCGGAGGCCCTGGAGTGCCTGGGCGGAAACGGCTTCGTCGAGGAGTCCGGCCTGCCCCGCCTGTACCGGGAGACGCCGCTGAACTCGATCTGGGAGGGCTCGGGCAACGTGATCGCCCTCGACGTCCTCCGGATCCTGGCGAAGACGCCCCAAGCCCTCGACGCGTTCCTGGCCGAGGTGGACCTGGCAGCGGGAGGCAACCCTCGGCTCGACGAGCACGTGGCGAAGCTTCGGGTGAACCTGGGAGACCGTGACGACCTCGAGACCCGGGCCCGTCGCATCGCCGAGGACCTGGCGCTGGCCCTCCAGGGCTCGCTGGTGGTTCGGCACGCCCCGACCGAGGTGGCCGACGCGTTCTGCGCGTCGAGGCTCGGCGAAGCCGGCGGCCTGGCCTACGGCACGCTCCCACCGAAGACGGACCTGGCGGCCATCATCGACCGCCACCGCCCCCGGCCGGACTGAGCGCTAGACGGACTCGCCGGTCCGGACCTTGCCGTGCCGGATCGCCAGGACCAGCGCCTCGTGCTTCGAGTGCACCCTCAGCTTGAACAGGATGTTCTGCTGGTGGGTCCGAAGCGTGTGACGGCTGATCCCCAGCTCCTCGGCCAGGCGGCCGGGCGACAGCCCCCTGGCCAGCCCCTGGAGGATCTCGGTCTCCCGGCGGGTAAGCCGGTCCACACGAGCCCGGCTCGCGGCGTCCAGCCCCCGCTTCCTCCGGAGCCCGGCCAGGATCCGCCGGATCTCGTCAGGTTCGATAAGCGGGTCCCCGCGATGGACGGCCCGGATCGCCTGCACCACGTCTTTCATCGGCAGGCCCTTCGACAGGAACCCGACCGCGCCCGCGTCGACGGCGCGGGCCACGGTGTGCTCGTCCTCGTACGCCGAGAGCATGATCACCCGGCTCCCGTCGACCTTCTCGGTGATCCGCCGGGTCGCATCGATCCCGTCGGTCCCGGGCATCTGCACGTCCATCAGGATCACGTCGGGCCGCTTCCGGGCCGCCATGTCCACGGTCGTGTCGCCATCGTGGGTCACGCCTACCACCGACATGCCGCGCTCCATGCGGATGGCCGCCCGCAGCGCCTCGGCGAACGTCCGGTGGTCGTCCGCGACGAGCACGCGGATCGAGGGCGAGGCCGATCGCCGCGGGCCGTTCCGGGAGGAAGAGGACATTCCGTGTCCGATTCTGCCCCGGAACGGGGGCCGGTGCCACTACCGCTTCGGTTGCGGGACGGACCTACCGTCCGGTAGCCTCAGCCGGCCCGCCCCACCGGCAAGGAGCGCGATGAGGCTCGAAGGGAAGATCGCCGTGGTCACCGGCGCCGGTCGAGGGATCGGCCGGGCCACCACTGTGCGCTTCGCGGGGGAAGGAGCCTCCGTGGTCGTCAACGACGTCGACGCCGAGCCGGCCGAGGAGACCGCGTCCCTGGTGAAGGAGTCGGGGGGCGAGGCCCTGGTCTCTACGGAGAACACCGTGGACCTGGAGGCGGCCCGCCGGCTGATGGCGTCGGCGGCCGAGCGATTCGGACGGATCGACATCCTGGTGAACAACGCCGGCATCACCCGGGACAAGACCTTCCACAACCTCGACGACGACCTGTGGGACTTCGTCCTCGACGTGAACCTCCGGACGGCGTTCCACGCCACGCTGGCCGCGATGCCCTACCTGCGCGAGGTGGCCAAGCGCGAGATGTCGGAGTACGGCCAGCCCGCCTATCACCGGAAGATCACCTTCACCACGTCGGTGGCCGCCCTGGTGGGCAACGCCGGCCAGGCGAACTACACCGCGGCCAAGGGCGGGATCGCCGCCCTGACCAGGACCCTGGCCCGCGAGCTGGGGCCGTTCCGGATCAACGTCAACGCGGTGGCGCCTGGATTCATCGAGACCAGGCTCACTGCAGCGAAGCAGGAGGGCGAGGACATCGGGATCCCTGAGCAGGTCCGCCAGATGGCCCTCATGCTGATCGCCCTCCAGCGGTACGGTGAGCCCGATGACGTGGCGAACGCCCACCTGTTCCTGGCCAGCGACGAGGCCGACTACATCTCCGGCGTCGTCCTGCCGGTGTCCGGGGGCCAGCTGGGCGCGTAGGCGAGACGGAGGGACCAGATGCCGCTGAATCAGTCGCTGAAGGGCAAGACCTACCAGGAGATCGAGTTCGAGGTGGACCGGGACCGGGTCACGCGGTTCGCGCTGGCGGTTGGTGAGGACGATCCCCGATTCCTCGAGGCGGAGGCCGCCCGGGCCGAGGGCTTCCCGGACCAGGTGGCGTTCCCCACGTTCCCGACGGTGGTGGGCATCCTGGCCAGCGCACAGATCGTGGTCGATCCCGAGCTGGGGATGGACTACACGAGGGTGGTGCATGGGGAGCAGGCCTTCGAGTGGCGGCGGCCGATCGTGGTCGGCGATCGGCTCCGGGCCATCCCCAGGATCGCCGACGTCTTCGTCAAAGGCCCGAACGAGTTCCTGGTGATCGAGGCCGAGGTCAGGGACGGAGACGGCGAGGTGGTCTGCGTGGCCCGGTCGACCCTCCTGTCCCGGGGCACCGCGGGGGGCGCCTGATGGGCCGCCCGAGCATCGAGGCGCTGGAGGTCGGCCAGGAGGTGTTCGAGGCCGCCAAGGTGGTGAAGCGAGAGGACGTGAAGGCCTACGCGGACGCCTCGGGCGACCAGAACCCCCTCCACCAGGACGACGACTTCGCCCGTTCGGTGGGGTTCCCGGGCATCATCGCCCACGGCATGTTCTCGATGGCCCACCTGGCCAAGGCGGTGAAGGACTGGGCCGGCAACCCCGCGGCCCTCCGTTCGCTGTCGGTCCAGTTCCGGGCCGTCGTGTACATGGACGAGACGCTCGTGTCGAAGGGGAAGGTGGCCGGCGTGGACCAGGCCACCGGGGACGTTACCCTGGACGTGTGGGTCGAGGTCGATCGGGACGGGCAGCGGGTGAAGGCCATCAAGAACGCCCGGGCCGTGGTGAACCTGGGCTGACCGCCGCCGGAACCCCGGCCGAATCCCCCGTAACCTCCCGGCCCCCGGCCGGGTCTAAGGGGATGGCGCGATGGTGAGTCGCGACCTCCTCGACCGCTGCCGGCGAGGCGAGCAGGCGGCCTTCGAGGAACTGGTGGAGCTGACCCATCGGCGGGTGTTCACGCTCGCGTACCGGCTGGTGGGGGACCGGCACGAGGCGGAGGACGTGGCCCAGGACGCGTACCTGCGGATGTATCGAGGGCTCCCCGGGTTCCGGGGCGACTCGAGCTTCGAGACGTGGCTGTACAGGATCACTGCAAACGCGGCGGTGAGCCGCCTGCGCCGCCGGACCCGCTTCGGCGACCTCCTCGACGACCCGGACGACGCCGTGGACATCCCGGACGAGGCGGGCGTGGACCCGGTCGACCGGGACGAGATCCAGCGGGCCCTGTTCGCCCTTCCGGTGGCCCAGCGCACCGTGCTGGTGATGCGGGATGCCTACGGGTTCTCGATCCGGGAGATCGCGGAGGAGTTGGGGCTCACGGAGGGAGCGGTCAAGGTCCGCATCCACCGGGCCCGGCGACGGCTGAAGGATCTTGTTTATGGGCCGGCCGAGGCCCACGGGCACGAGGCGGTGCGGGAACACCTGCCCGAGCTGGCGGAGGAGCGAGGACGTGGCTGACCTAAGGGACTTCGAGGTCCACCTGGCCACCTGCCAGGAGTGCGCCGGCGAGCTCGCTCGCTACCGGGAGGTCGTGGCGGCGGTGGGATCGCTCCGCGACGCGGTGGAGGAGCCGGGGCCTGGGTTCCCAGGACGCGCCGTGGCCCATGTCCTTGGGAGCGAGCGTCCTTGGGTCGGCCGGGTCCGGTGGCTGGCCCACGACCGCCGGGTCCACGTGGCCGCCGCGTCCGTGGGCGGGGCCATCGTGGGTGCCGGGGTCCTCGGGCTGCTGTGGCGGCGGGCCGCCCGTCGCGGCCTGCTCCGGGCCCGGGTGGCGGCCTAGGCCGTCGGGGCCCCGTCGGCTGGCGGCGGCTCCGGCTCCGGGCGGGTCCGGGACATCCCCTCCCACGCCAGGGTCCGATGCATCGAACGGATGCTGGTGCGAACGTCCTCGAGCTCCCGCTCGAGGTTGCGCTGGACCTCCCGGGCCACGGCCACCACGCCCTGCCCGGTTCGCTTCCCGAGGTTTTCGATGGCCGCCCGCTGATCCCGGGCCAGGCGTCCGATGGCGGCGCGGTGCGCTCGGGCCAGTCTGGCCATGGCCTCGCCCTGCTGTCTGCCGAGCTCGCGGACGAGCGTCCCCAGCCGCTCGATCTCGCCGCCAGGGGCCGTCCGGTCGTCCTGGGGCCGGGCGGCCAGGGCCCGGAGGACCTCTTCGATGCGCTGGAGCCGGAGTCCCACGGCCTGGAATCGCTCTTCGGCGTGGGCGAGGAGCGCCCGGCTGACCTCTCCCGGGTCCCGTGGGCTCGGTCCGGCCTCGGGCGCGGCGGCGCGAATGGCCTCGGCCACGGTCTCCCGGATGCGCTGGAGGCCCTCGTCGAGCCGTTCCTCGATCGCCCGCTGGTGGGCGGCCAGGACCTGCTGGACCCGAACGGGACTGGGCCGCTGACGGGTGGCGGCCTCGGGGATGGGGACGGGGTCGGCGAGGCGCGTCCGGGGCGGGCGCCGCCGAGATGGCTCGGCGACCGCCGGGGGTGGTGGTTCTGACCTCTGCTGCACTCGACCCTCTCGCTCGGCCGCGCGGGGCCGCTCGTAGTCTATGTTCCCCGATGGGCCGGTTCACGCACCCCGGTTCGGCTCGCGTATACTTTGGGCGGGTCCGGCCGAAGCCCGATCCCCGATCCAGAGGGCCGTAGCTCAATTTGGCAGAGCACCGGTCTCCAAAACCGGCGGTTGGGGGTTCGAGTCCCTCCGGCCCTGCCCAGAGGAGGAGATGAACAGACAGACCAAGCGGATGATGCAGCGCGACCGCCGCCAGCAGGCGGCGGTGCGACGCCCGCCCGTGGCCGAGCGGAAGAAGCGGGTAGGGCCGGCCCAGTTCTTCCGGGAGGTCCGCCAGGAGCTGAAGAAGGTGGCCTGGCCGACCCGTCGGGAGCTGCTGGCCTACACGATCGTGGTACTCGTCTCCGTGGTCGTGCTGACCAGCTTCGTGTTCGGCCTCGACGCCCTGATCTCGAGGGGCGTCCTGGCCATCTTCGGCGTCGAGACCGGCTGATCCCGAACCCATGACCCTCGAAGACCCTCCCAAGAACGATTCCGCTGAGGACCCCTCGGAGGCTCAGCCCGAGGAGCCCTCGGACTCCACCGATACCGACACCCTTGAGGAGTCCTCGGACTCCGCTTCGGGGACCGAAGAGGTCCCCTCCTCTGAGCCCTCGGACTCCACCGAAACCGATGTCGCCGAAGAGCCGGCGGCTTCGACGGAAGCTCCCGAAGTCGTGGCGTCGCCCGACGGGAGGGCCGCGGCGCCGGCGGAGGCCGATCCCTATGGGGGGCCGGGGGACTGGTACGTGATCCACACGTACGCCGGATACGAGAACAAGGTGAAGACGAACCTCGAGTCACGGATCCACACCATGCAGATGCAGGACAAGGTCTTCGACGTCGTGATCCCCATGGAGGACGTCATGGAGATCAAGGGCGGCAAGAAGCAGGTCGTCCAGAAGAAGGTGTTCCCCGGCTACCTGCTGGTGAAGATGGTGTACGACGACGACTCCTGGTACGTCGTCCGGAACACGCCCGGGGTCACCGGCTTCGTGTCCAGCGGGACCGGCCAGAAGCCCACCCCATTGTCACGCCGCGAGGTCGAGAAGATCCTGGCCGTGAAGAAGGAGGAGGTGAAGCCGGCCTTCCGCCTCGACTTCGAGGAGGGGGACGTGGTCCGGATCATCTCGGGGCCGTTCGCCGATTTCAACGGGACGATCAGCGACATCAACGTGGACCAGTCCAAGGTCCGGGTGATGGTGAACATCTTCGACCGGGAGACGCCGGTGGAGCTCTCGTTCGACCAGGTGGCGAGGGTCTGATGCGAGGGGAGGGCGCCTGATGGCCGAGGGGAGACGGCGGAAGAAGATCCTGGCCGTGGTGAAGCTGCAGATCCGGGCGGGCCAGGCCACCCCGGCCCCCCCGGTCGGCACCGCGCTCGGCCAGCACGGCGTGAACATCATGGAATTCTGCAAGCAGTACAACGAGGCCACCCAGCACCAGATGGGCCAGGTCATCCCGGTCGAGCTGACGATCTATGAGGACCGCACGTTCTCGTTCATCACCAAGCAGTCCCCGGCCGTGGAGCTCATCCGCGAGGCCGCCGGCATCGAGAAGGGCTCGTCCGAGCCGAACCGCGAGAAGGTGGGCCGTCTCACTCAGGACCAGGTCCGGCAGATCGCCGAGACGAAGATGAAGGACCTGAACGCCCGGGACCTCGAGGCGGCCATGAAGATCATCGAGGGCACCGCCCGGAGCATGGGCGTGGAGGTGGCGTCGTGACCCAGGCCAAGCGATACGTCGACTCGAGCCGGATGTTCGATCGTAACCAGCTCTACGCCCCGTCGGACGCCATCCGGATCCTCAGGGAGATGCCAGAGGCGAAGTTCGACGAGACCGTGGAGCTCTCGATCCGGCTCGGGGTGGACCCGCGGAAGGCCGAGCAGATGATCCGGGGCACCGTGACGCTGCCCCACGGCACCGGGCGGTCGGTCCGGGTGGCGGCCTTCGCCGTCGGCGACGCCGCGCGGCAGGCCACGGAGGCGGGCGCCGACCTGGTCGGCGGCGAGGACCTGGTCCAGGAGGTCCTCAAGGGGAACATCGAGTTCGACGCCGCCGTGGCCACCCCGGACATGATGTCGGTGCTGGGGAAGGCCGGCCGAGTGCTGGGGCCTCGCGGCCTGATGCCGAACCCCAAGGCCGGCACCGTCACCGAGGACATCGCCAAGGCCGTCGGCGAGATCAAGGCCGGCAAGCTCGAGTACCGGGTCGACCGCCAGGCCAACCTCCACCTTGTGATGGGGAAGCGATCGTTCGAGGAGCGGGCCCTGTTGGAGAACTACCTGGCGGTGGTGGACGAGATCCTCCGGGCCAAGCCGGCGTCGGCGAAGGGCCGCTACATCCGCAGCGTGACCATCTCGACCACCATGGGGCCGGGGATCCGCATCGATCCGGCCCGCATCCGCGACGTCGAGGCCGCGGCGTAGCTCGGGTTGTCGATCGTCCGCGGGTCCCGTACCCTGAGTAGGCCGCAGACCGCAGGGGCGGAAGCGTAATCCCCCGGGCGAGCGAGAGGCGCGTAGCGCGGCTCCGCGAGCGGAGGGGCACCTGCCGAGGCAGCGAAGCGTCTTCGTGCTGGTCTGCGGGGGCGCTTTCACGTGAGGAAGAGATGCCGAGGGCTGAGAAGGAATCGAAGGTCAAGGGGTTGGCCGAGCGGCTGGGTGAGTCGCAGGCCACGATCCTGGCAGGGTACCGAGGGCTGACGGTCCAGGAGGCCGCGGAGCTCCGGCTGGCCCTGGCCGAGGCGGATACCCGTTTCAGCGTGGTCAAGAACTCGCTGACCCGGCTGGCGGTGAAGGACGCGGGCCTCGAGGAGCTCACGGACCTGATCGACGGCCCCACGGCCATCGCCTTCGTTCGGGGGGACCCGGTGTCCGGGGCCAAGCGCTTGGTCGAGCAGGCCCGGCGGTTCCCGGTCCTGGAGATCCGGGGCGGCTTCGCGGAGGGCCGGGTGCTCACCGCCGACCAGGTGCGGTCGATGGCCGCGCTCGAGTCACGCGAGGTCATGCTGGCCCAGCTGGCCGGGCTGGCGAAGTCCCAGCTCACCAGGACCGCCTGGGCCCTCCAGGCGCTCCAGTCGAGGTTCGTGGGCCTGATGGAGGCCCTGAAGGCGAAGCTCCCGGCGGAGCCGTCGGACTCGGAAGACGCACAGGAGCCCTCGGCGTCCGCTCAGGATTCCCCGAGCGCGGATGAGCCCTCGGACTCCGCTTCGTCAACCAAAGGGGTTTCCTCCGCGGAGCCCTCGGGCCCTTCGGAGGCCTCGGATGACCCCGAGGCGTCCGCGGAAGGGACCCCTTCGGTGCCCGAAGCGGACGCCGAGGGGTCTCCAACGGAATCGACAGAGGAAGAAGGAGGAACCTAGGTGGCGACGAAGAAGCAGATCTCGTCGGACGACCTGCTCGAGGCGTTCAAGGGGATGACCCTTCTCGAGCTGTCCGAGTTCATCAAGAAGTTCGAGGAGGAGTTCGAGGTCCAGGCCGCAGCCATGGCGCCCGCTATGGCGGCCCCGGCCGGGGGCGCCGCGGGCGCGGCCGGCGACGGGGCCGAGGAGGAGGAGCAGACCGAGTTCGACGTGGTCCTGGACGCGGCCGGCGACAAGAAGATCCAGGTCATCAAGGAGGTCCGGGCCCTGACCAGCCTGGGTCTCAAGGAGGCCAAGGACCTTGTGGACAATGCGCCCAAGCCGGTCTTGGAGAAGGTCCCCAAGGAGCAGGCTGATCAGGCCAAGGAGAAGATCGAGGCGGCCGGCGGATCCGTCACCGTCAAATAGGGAATAGGGAGGCTCCTCGCACCGTTTGACGGGACGTGGGGGTGAGCCCTATAATGCTCGGTTGGCGTGCCGTCTTCCGTGACTTCTAGTTACACGCGTGTTATTCC
>JBOGVU010000088.1:0-9915 GCA_050692915.1 Actinomycetota bacterium
GCCATGGCGCCCGCCATGGCGGCCCCGGCCGGGGCCGCCGCGGGCGCGGCCGGCGACGGGGCCGAGGAGGAGGAGCAGACCGAGTTCGACGTGGTCCTGGACGCGGCCGGGGACAAGAAGATCCAGGTCATCAAGGAGGTCCGGGCCCTGACCAGCCTGGGTCTCAAGGAGGCCAAGGACCTGGTGGACAATGCGCCCAAGCCGGTCTTGGAGAAGGTTCCCAAGGAGCAGGCTGACCAGGCCAAGGAGAAGATCGAGGCGGCCGGCGGATCCGTCACCGTCAAATAGGGAATAGGGAGGCTCCTCTCGCCGTTTGACGGGACGTGGGGGTGAGCCCTATAATGCTCGGTTGGCGTGCCGTCTTCCGTGACTTCTAGTTACACGTGTGTCATTCCCTAGGGGGGGTTTCTTTGCCTGATGCCGTGATCGGTCGTGACCGCCTGTCCTTTTCCAAGGCCGAGGAGGTCCTTCCGCTGCCCGATCTCGTGGGGATCCAGCGGGACTCCTTCGACTGGCTCCTTGAGGAGGGCCTGGGCGAGGTCTTCCGCGAGATCAGCCCGATCGAAGACTACACCGAGACATACCAGCTGATCTTCGGCAAGCACTACTTCAAGGACATCAACCACGACGCTGAGGAGTGCCGGGACAAGGATCTGACCTTCGACGCCCCGCTCCACGTCGAGGCGGCCTTCATCAACAAGGAGACCGGAGAGATCAAGGAGCAGGACGTCTTCATGGGCAACTTCCCAGTGATGACGGACAAGGGCACCTTCATCATCAACGGGACCGAGCGAGTGGTCGTCTCCCAGCTGGTCCGGTCGCCCGGCGTGTACTTCGATAAGGCCATCGACAAGACCATCGACAAGGACGTCTTCCTGGCCAAGGTCATCCCCGCCCGGGGGGCCTGGCTGGAGTTCGACGTCGACAAGCGGGACACCGTGGGCGTCCGGATCGACCGGAAGCGGCGCCAGAACGTCACCACGCTCCTGAAGGCCCTGGGCTGGACGGAGGACGAGATCCTCGAGCTGTTCGAGGGGGCCGAGTCGATCAAGCTCACCCTGGAGAAGGACCACTTCGAGACCCAGGAGGAGGCCCTCGAGGACATCTACCGGAAGCTCCGTCCCGGAGAGCCTCCCACGGCTGAGTCCGCCAAGAACCTCCTGGAGAACCTGTTCTTCAACGACAAGCGGTACGACCTGGCCAAGGTCGGCCGGCACAAGATCGACCGGAAGCTCGGGGAACGCGGCGACCTGCTGAAGAAGCAGCTGAAGCGCCGGTTCGACGTCATGAAGGAGGTCGATGTCCCGGAGAAGCGGGACTGGGAGCAGCCCCGGTACCGGGTGTTCTCCCAGCTCCAGTCGGGCGAGAAGGGAGGACCGACCGCGTTCAAGCGGGTCCTCACCTACGAGGACATCGTCAAGACGGTGGGCTACCTGGTCCGGCTCCACGCCGGCGAGGAGGGCTTCGAGGTCGACGACATCGACCACTTCGGGAACCGCCGGCTGCGGTCGGTGGGCGAGCTGATCCAGAACCAGGTCCGGATCGGTCTGTCTCGGATGGAGCGTGTAGTCCGGGAGCGGATGACCACCCAGGACGTGGAGGCCATCACCCCCCAGACGCTGATCAACATCCGGCCGGTGGTGGGCGCCATCAAGGAGTTCTTCGGGACCTCGCAGCTGTCCCAGTTCATGGACCAGACGAACCCTCTGGCCGGGCTCACCCACAAGCGGCGGCTGTCCGCTCTGGGGCCCGGCGGTCTGTCCAGGGAGCGGGCCGGGTTCGAGGTCCGGGACGTGCACCCCTCCCACTACGGCCGGATGTGCCCCATCGAAACCCCCGAGGGTCCGAACATCGGCCTGATCGGCACGCTTTCCACGTTCGGCCGGATCAACGAGCTGGGGTTCGTGGAGACACCGTACCGCCGGGTGGAGAAGGGCCGGGTCACCGAGCACATCGACTACCTCACCGCCGACCAGGAGGACCGGCACGTCATCGCCCAGGCGAACGCGGAGCTGGACGGGCGGGGTCGGTTCGTCGAGGAGCGGGTGCTGTGCCGCCGGAAGGGCGGGGACGTCGACTACGTGATCCCCGAAGAGGTCGACTACATGGACGTGTCGCCGAAGCAGATCGTCTCGGTGGCCGCCGCGCTGATCCCGTTCCTGGAGCACGACGACGCCAACCGGGCCCTCATGGGGGCGAACATGCAGCGCCAGGCCGTCCCCCTGCTCCGGGCGGAGGCCCCGCTGATCGGCACCGGGGTGGAGTTCCGGGCGGCCATCGATGCCGGTGACGTCATCCTGGCGGAGAAGGCCGGCCGCATCGACTCGGTATCGGCCGACGAGATCATGCTGCGCGAGAGCGACGGCAAGACCCGCACGTACCGGCTCCAGAAGTTCCGCCGGTCGAACCAGGGCACGTGCATCAACCACAAGCCCGTGGTGAAGGCCGGCGAGTCGGTGAAGCGGGGCCAGGTCATCGCCGACGGGCCCTCCACCGAGCACGGCGAGTTGGCGCTGGGCAAGAACCTCCTGGTGGCGTTCATGCCCTGGGAGGGCCACAACTACGAGGACGCCATCGTCATCTCCGAGCGCCTGGTGAGGGAGGACGTGCTGACCTCGATCCACATCGAGGAGCACGAGGTCGACGCCCGGGACACGAAGCTCGGGGCCGAGGAGATCACCCGGGACATCCCGAACGTCTCCGAGGAGATCCTCAAGGACCTGGACGACCGGGGCATCGTCCGGATCGGGGCCGAGGTGGACCCCGGCGACTATCTGGTGGGCAAGGTCACCCCGAAGGGTGAGACCGAGCTCACCCCCGAGGAGCGGCTCCTCCGGGCCATCTTCGGCGAGAAGGCCCGGGAGGTCCGGGACACCTCGCTGAAGGTGCCCCACGGAGAGTCCGGCAAGGTGATCGGGGTCCGGGTGTTCAGCCGGGAGGACGGCGACGAGCTACCGCCCGGCGTGAACCAGCTGGTTCGGGTGTACGTGGCCCAGAAGCGGAAGATCTCCGACGGCGACAAGCTGGCGGGGCGCCACGGCAACAAGGGCGTCATCGCCAAGATCCTCCCCGAGGGGGACATGCCGTTCCTGCCCGACGGGACGCCGGTGGACATCATCCTCAACCCGCTCGGCGTGCCGTCCCGGATGAACCTGGGGCAGGTCCTGGAGACCCATCTGGGCTGGGCCGCTCGCCAGGGGTTCAAGGCGAACGGCTCCACCCGGGAGGGACCCGCGTACGTGGCCACCCCGGTGTTCGACGGAGCAAGGGAGCACGAGATCAAGGAGGCCCTCACCACCTCCCTGCCGAACGACGACGGGCAGAAGCTGGTGGACGACGAGGGCAAGGCCTGGCTGTTCGATGGCCGCAGCGGCGAGCCCTTCGAGACCACCGTGGCCATCGGCTACATCTACATCATGAAGCTGCTGCACCTGGTGGACGACAAGATCCACGCCAGGAGCACCGGCCCGTACTCGATGATCACCCAGCAGCCGCTCGGAGGGAAGGCCCAGTTCGGCGGCCAGCGGTTCGGCGAGATGGAGGTGTGGGCCCTGGAGGCGTACGGCTCCGCCTACGCCCTCCAGGAGCTGCTCACGATCAAGTCCGACGACGTGCTCGGCCGGGTGAAGGTGTACGAGGCCATCGTGAAGGGCGAGAACATCCCCGAGCCGGGGATCCCCGAGTCCTTCAAGGTGCTGATCAAGGAGATGCAGTCCCTGGCCCTCAACGTCGAGGTGCTCTCGGCGGAGGGCAAGGAGATCGAGATGCGAGAGACGGACGAGGACGTCTTCCGAGCCGCGGAGGAGCTTGGCATCGACCTTTCGCGGCGGGAGCCGGCCGGGGCGGAATTCGAGTAGGAGAGGGGCGACACTTGCTCGACGTCAACTATTTCGACGAACTGAGGATCGGGCTGGCCACCGGTGACCAGATCCGCGCGTGGTCGAACGGCGAGGTCAAGAAGCCCGAGACCATCAACTACCGCACGCTGAAGCCCGAGAAGGACGGGCTCTTCTGCGAGCGCATCTTCGGTCCCACCAGGGACTGGGAGTGCCACTGCGGGAAGTACAAGCGGGTCCGGTTCAAGGGCATCATCTGCGAGCGCTGCGGTGTGGAGATCACTCGGGCCAAGGTCCGGCGGGAGCGGATGGGCCACATCGAGCTGGCCGCGCCGGTGACCCACATCTGGTACTTCAAGGGCGTCCCCTCGCGCCTGGGGTACCTGCTGGACCTGGCCCCGAAGGACCTGGAGAAGGTCATCTACTTCGCGGCGTACATCATCACCAGGGTCGACGAGGATCGGCGCCACAAGGACCTCCCCGGGATCGAGAAGGAGTTCGCGGACGAGCGGTCCGAGATCGACGGCCGCAGGGACCAGCAGATCAAGGAGCGTCTGGAGGAGCTGGAGAAGCGCCTCAAGGAGCTCGAGGCCGAGGGAGCGAAGGGCGCGCAGCTCACCGCGGCTAAGCGCGAGGCCCAGCGGGACGTCGACAAGCTGACCGAGGCGGCCAAGCGGGACACCGAGCACCTCGAAGAGGTCCTGTCGGCGTTCAAGGGGTTCTCGGTGAAGCAGCTGGTGGCCGACGACATCGTGTACCGGACCCTTCGGGAGCGGTTCGACGACTACTTCGAGGGAGGGATGGGGGCCGAGGCCATCAAGCGGCTCCTCGCCGACATCGACCTCCAGGCCGAGTCGGCCAGCCTCCGGGAGACGATCCAGACCGCCAAGGGGACCCGGCGCCAGAAGGCCATCAAGCGGCTGAAGGTCGTGACGAACTTCATCGGGACGAAGAACTCCCCGCTGGGGATGGTCCTCGACGCGATCCCGGTGATCCCGCCCGACCTCCGGCCGATGGTCCAGCTCGACGGCGGACGGTTCGCCACCAGCGACCTCAACGACCTGTACCGCCGGGTCATCAACCGGAACAACAGGCTGAAGCGACTGCTCGACCTCCAGGCGCCCGAGATCATCGTCAACAACGAGAAGCGGATGCTCCAGGAGGCCGTGGACGCCCTGTTCGACAACGGCCGGCGCGGCCGCCCGGTCACCGGCCCGGGCAACCGCCCCCTGAAGTCGCTGTCGGACATGCTGAAGGGCAAGCAGGGCCGGTTCCGCCAGAACCTGCTGGGCAAGCGCGTCGACTACTCGGGCCGGTCGGTCATCGTGGTCGGCCCCGAGCTGAAGCTCCATCAGTGCGGCCTGCCCAAGCAGATGGCCCTGGAGCTGTTCAAGCCGTTCGTGATGAAGCGGCTGGTGGACCTGGACCTGGCCCAGAACATCAAGAGCGCCAAGCGGATGGTGGAGCGGGCCCGGCCCCAGGTGTGGGACGTGCTCGAGGAGGTCATCAAGGACCACCCCGTGCTCCTGAACAGGGCGCCCACCCTGCACCGGCTCGGCATCCAGGCCTTCGAGCCGGTCCTGGTCGAGGGGAAGGCCATCCAGATCCATCCGCTGGTGTGCCCGGCCTTCAACGCCGACTTCGACGGCGACCAGATGGCCGTGCACCTCCCCCTGTCCGCCGAGGCCCAGGCCGAGGCCAGGATCCTGATGCTGTCGGCGAACAACATCCTGTCGCCGGCGCACGGTCGGACCATCGCGGCCCCGACCCAGGACATGGTGCTCGGGGTGTACTACCTCACGCTGGCCGGGGAGCAGCCCGAGGACGAGAAGACCCTGAAGCGGTTCGCCACGCCCGACGAGGCCCTGATGGCCTGGGACGCGGGGGCCGTCGACATGCACGAGTGGGTCAAGGTGCGCCTGCCCGGCAAGACGCTGTCGGAGGACGAGTCCGAGTCGGCGCCCGATTCCAACGGGGCGCCGCTGGTGACCACGACGATCGGCCGGGTCCTGTTCAACGAGGCTTTCCCCCAGGACCACCCCTACGTCAACCACCAGGTGCTCCAGGGGGAACTCCGAACCATCGTGGACGAGTGCGTCCACCTGTGGCCCCGGGCCACGGTGGCCGGGATCCTCGACGCGTTGAAGTCGCTCGGGTTCCACTACTCGACCCGGGCCGGCGTGACGATCGGGGTCGAGGACGTCACCACCCCGAAGCAGAAGCAGAAGATCCTCGACGAGTACGAGAAGCGGGCTCTGAAGGTGGAGGGCCAGCACGGGCGAGGGATCATCACCGACGACGAGCGCCGGCAGGAGCTCATCGAGATCTGGACCGAGGCCACCGACAAGGTGACTCGGGCCATGGAGGATGAGTTCTCGCCGGTGAACCCGATCTACATGATGGCGAACTCGGGAGCCCGGGGGAACATCATGCAGATCCGCCAGCTCGCCGGGATGCGGGGACTGGTGGCCAACCCGAAGGGCGAGATCATCCCCAGGCCGATCAAGGCGAACTTCCGCGAGGGGCTCACCGTGCTTGAGTACTTCATCTCCACGCACGGCGCCCGGAAGGGCCTGGCCGACACCGCCCTCCGGACGGCCGACTCCGGCTACCTGACCAGGCGCCTGGTCGACGTGGCTCAGGAAGTCATCATCCGGGAGGACGACTGCACCACGGACAAGGGTGTTCCGGTGATCGTGACCAGGGAGACGCCGGACGGCCGGCGGGTGGCCGACGACTACCTCGTCAGCCGGATCATCGGGCGGACCCTGGCCGAGGATGTCCGGGTGAACCGGTCCAAGGTCGCCTCCGCCGGCGCTGAGATCACCGACGAGGTCCGGCTCGCGCTCGTGGAGGCCGGGGTCGACGTGGTGTACGTGCGGTCGGTGCTGACCTGCGATGCAACGGTCGGCGTATGCCGGCTGTGCTACGGCCGCAACCTGGCCACGGGGCGGCTGGTCGACATCGGCGAGGCGGTCGGGATCATCGCCGCCCAGTCGATTGGCGAGCCGGGGACCCAGCTGACCATGCGGACGTTCCACACCGGCGGAGTAGCCGGCGAGGACATCACCCACGGCCTCCCCCGGGTGGTCGAGCTGTTCGAGGCCCGCCGGCCCAAGGGCCGGGCCGAGATCACCGAGCTCTCCGGTGTGGTCGCCCTCGAGGACGACGCCGAGAAGAAGAAGCGGTGGATCACGGTGACGGCCGACGACGGCGAGCAGGTCCGGTACGAGGTCTCGCTCCGCGCCCGGCTGGCCGTGGACGACGGGGAGCGGGTGGAGGTCGGCCAGCAGCTCACGGAGGGCTCGGTCGATCCCCACGAGAAGCTCCGCATCGAGGGCGTCCAAGCGGTCCAGCTGCATCTGGTGGAGGAGGTCCAGCAGGTGTACCGGAGCCAGGGCGTGATGATCCATGACAAGCACATCGAGCTGATCGTCCGGCAGATGCTCCGGAAGGTGCACATCCTGGAGCCCGGCGACACCGAGTTCCTCCCCGGGGAGCTCGTGGACCGTCGCCGGTTCGAGGAGACGAACGCCGAGGTCGTCGAGGACGGAGGCGAGCCCGCTTCGGCGCGGCCGATCCTCATGGGGATCACCAAGGCGTCGCTGGCGACCGAGTCGTGGCTCGCGGCGGCCTCCTTCCAGGAGACCACCCGGGTCCTGACCGATGCGGCCATCAGCGCCCGGTCCGACCCCCTGCTGGGCCTGAAGGAGAACGTCATCATCGGCAAGCTGATCCCCGCCGGGACGGGTCTGAGCCGGTACCGGAACGTCCGGGCTCACATCCGGCCAGAGGCCATCCCCGAGTACTGGCTGGCCCGCCAGCGGGAGCAGGCCGAGCTGGCCGAGGCCGGCGGTGACGGCGGCGGCGAGATGACGGAGGAAGAGGCCAGGGAAGCGCTCCGGGCCGTCGGCGGCGGCGCCGACGGCGAGGGCGACGGCTCCTAGCGGCGGATGACGCCCGCGTCCGTCACGATCGTGGCGGTGCTGCTGGCCGGGATCGGGGCGGCCCTCCAGTCGACCCTGCTTGCTTTCATCGGGCGGCGATCGGGGGTCCTGGCCGCCACCACGCTGGCCGCCATCGTCGGGCTGGCGGCCATCGTGATCGCCACGCTCCTCACGCACCGCACCCTGGCCGGGGTGGCCGTGGCCGTACGTCAGTCCCCATGGATCTGGGTCCCCGGCGGCATGCTCGGGATCGCCGTGCTGGCCGTGCTCACGTTCGCGCCGCCCCGGATCGGGGCGTTCGGGACGTTCGCGGTCCTGATCACCGGGCAGCTCCTGGCCAGCCTGGTGATCGACTCGGTGGGACTGTTCGGCATGGACCGCGTCCCGCTGTCGGTGACGCGTCTGGCCGGCCTGCTCCTGCTGCTGGCCGGCGGCATCCTGGTCCTCCGCCGCTGAGGCGGATAGCGCGGTGGTCGATCGGGCGGCCTGGCTCCGCCGGCTCCGGCGGGAGAACGCGGGGCAGGAGGACGCCCTGTCGGCCGTCTACGACGAGCGATGGGGGGAGATCGAGGACACGCACCGAAGGTTCATCGAGCGGTTCCTTTCGTCGCTGCCGGCCGGGGCCCGGGTGCTCGACGCGGCGTGCGGGACCGGGAAGTACTTCGGCATGGTCCTCGACTCGGGGCGTTCGCTGCTCGGGGTGGATCACTCGGCCGGCCACCTGGCCAGGGCCCGGGAGAAGTTCCGCGAGGTGCCAACGGAGCTTCGCGATCTCCAGGACCTCCCGTACCGGGAGGAGTTCGACGGCGAGATGTGCGTGGACGCCATGGAAATGATTCCCCCCCGAGGACTGGCCGGTCATCCTCGGGGGATTCCGGCGGGCCCTCCGCCCAGGCGGCCAGCTGTACCTGACGGTGGAGCGTGTCCGCGACGACCAGGTCCGTCGAGGTGGCGAGGCCGCCCGCCGGTCGGGCCTCCCGGTGGTCGAAGGCGAGGTCATGTGGGAGGACGACCTCTACCACCACTATCCGTCCATGGACCGGGTGTGGGGGTGGCTAGTCGATGCCGGGTTCGTCGTGGACGAAGCCCTCGAGGGCCCCTGGGACGAAGAGGACGACTACGCCTACCACCACGTCGTGGCCCATGCCGAGTTGGGATGATGCGTGCCCGATCCCAGTCGCTACCCTGGCGGTGTGAGGCTATCGATACCCTCCGGTCTCCGGTGGCTTCGTGGACTAGCGGCCGGGCGGGCATGGCTCGAGCGCCTGCCTCTGCTCGTCGAGGAGTGCGCGGGGCGGTGGGGCCTGCGGATCGGCGAGCCCTTCCCCTACGCGTTCGCCTCGCTAGCCATGCCGGTGACCCGGTCGGACGGCACCGCATCCGTGCTGAAGATCCAGTTCCCGGATCGCGAGAGCGAGCATGAGGCGGCGGCCCTGGCCCGCTGGGATGGCCAAGGCGCCATCCGGTTGCTGGGGCACGATCCCGGGAGACACCCCCTCTTGCTCGAGCGCTGTGAGCCGGGGACGCCGCTCTCGGAGCTCCCGCCCGACGACGCCCTGGACGTCATGGCGGGCCTTCTGCCGAGGCTGTGGAAGTCGGCTGGGGCGCCGTTCCGCTCGCTTTCCGAGGAAGCCGTGTGGTGGGCCGAGCAGATGCCGGACCGATGGGAGCGGGCTGGTCGGCCGTTCGGGCGGCGACTCCTCGATGCCGCCCTTGAGATCCTGGACACCCTACCCGGTGCCCAAGGGGAGCAGGTGCTTTGCCACCAGGACCCTCCACACGGACAACGTGCTCCGGGCCCGCCGGGAGCCATGGCTGGTTATCGACCCCAAGCCGCTGGTCGGGGAGCGGGAGTTCGGGATCGGCGCCCTGGTCCGAGGCGACGAGCTCGGCCGGGGCCGTGACCTGGTCAGGCGTCGCCTCGACCGACTGACGAGCGATTTGTCCCTCGATGCTGACCGGGCCAGGGGGTGGGCTCTCGCCCAGACGTTGGCCTGGGCCTTCGACGACGGAGGCGTGGACCTTGGGCAGGTGGAGACTGCGGGGTGGCTCCTCGGGTAAGGCCCGCCACGCCGGACCTGGCAGTCCGCCCCGGCGACCAGGGAAAGAGTGACAAAACGGGCGGTCGGCAA
>JBOGVU010000089.1:0-9856 GCA_050692915.1 Actinomycetota bacterium
CAGCGGCGAGACCTGGAGCTCGCGGAGCAGCAGCTCGTCGAGGTCCTCGTCGCCGGGAAGATCGGCGATCAGCTCGATCGGCACCGGCGAGTCCCGGCCCGGGAAGCGAAGCATGAAGCCGTCGTCAACGGCCACGGCCTCGACGTCGAGGTTCTCGGCGTCGCGGATCCTGGCCCGCACCACCAGCGTCCAGGCATGATGTACCCGGGCCCCGAAGGGCGAGTGCACCACCACGCGGCGGTCCCCCAGCTCGTCGTCGAACTCCTCGATCACCACGGCGCGGTCGGACGGGAGCTCCCCGGCCGCCTGGTGCTGCTCGGACAGGAACGCGTGGAGGTTCCGGGCGGCCCGCTCCCCCAGCGCGCACTCCTCCCGGACCCAGGCCTGGAACTCGTCGGGGTCCTCGATCCGGTCCGTCGCCTCCCGGAGGAACTCCCCGACCTTCACCCCGGTCTCATACGGCCGGCCGGGTTGCTCGCCGTGCCAGAACGGGATCGACGGCATGGCCCCGGGGGCCTCGTGCACCACGATCTCGTCGCGGTCGATCCGCTCGATCCGCCACACCGACGACCCCAGGACGAACGAGTCGCCGGGACGGGCCTCGAACACGAACTCCTCGTCGAGCTCGCCGAGCCGCACGCCGGTCCCACCGTGGATCACCCGGTAGTAGCCACGATCGGGGATCGTCCCGGCGTTCGTCACCGCCAGCATCCGCGTCCCCGGCCGGGGACGGACCTCACCGGTCTCCCGGTTCCACACCAGGCGGGGACGGAGCTCCCCGAAACGGGCCGCGGGGTAGCGCCCCGACAGCATCGCCAGGACCGCCTCGAACCGGCCTCGATCGAGATCGCGGAACGGATACGCCCCCCGAACGAGGTCGTACAGGGCCGGGGCGGTCCACGACCCCGAGCTGGCCGTGCTGGCCAGGTGCTGGGCCAGCACGTCGAGGCAGCCCTCCGGGATCTCGGTGGTCTCGACCTCGCGGCGGAGCATCCCCCGGGCCACCGCCGCGGCGTCCACCAGGTCGGGCCGGTACTTCGGGACCACCCGCCCGGTGGCCACCTCGCCGACGAGGTGGCCGGCCCGTCCGACCCGTTGCAGCCCGGCGGTCACGCTCTTGGGGCTCTCGATCTGCACCACGAGGTCGATGGCCCCGATGTCGATCCCGAGCTCCAGCGACGAGGTCGACACCAGGCCCGGGAGCTCCCCTCGCTTGAGCTGCTCCTCCACCTCGAACCGCTTCTCCCGCGACACGCTGCCGTGGTGGACCCGGCACAGGACCTCGCCGGCCCGCTCGTTGACCTGCCGGGCGGTGCGCTCGGCCAGGGCCCGGTTGTTCACGAAGATCAGCGTGGAGCGATGGCTCCGGACGAGGTCGTGGAGCTCGTCCCACACGCTCGGCCACACGCTCTCCCCCGGGAGCTCCCGGAAGTCCTCCACCGGGGCCTCGACCGTGAGATCGATCTCCTTCCGCCCTCCGGAGTCCAGGACCCGGACCGGCCTGGCCGCCCCGTGCTCACGGCCCCCCAGCCACGCGGCCACCCGATCCGCGGGCCTCACCGTGGCCGACAGCCCGACGCGCTGGAACGGGCGCCCGGTGAGCCACGCCAGACGCTCCAGCGACACGGCCAGGTGCGCGCCTCGCTTGTTCGGGGCCAGAGCGTGGACCTCGTCGACAATCACTGCCTCGACGCCCGACAGCGTGGCCGCCGCCCTCTCCGACGTGAGCATCAGGTACAGCGACTCGGGCGTGGTGATGAGCACGTCGGGCGGCCGGCGCACCAGGCGCTCCCTCTTCCTCTGCGGAGTGTCGCCGGTCCGGATCCCCATGGAGATGCCGGGAGCGGGCCGGCCCAGGCGCTCCGCGATGTCCTCCATGCCGGCCAGGGGCACCTCGAGGTTGCGGTGGATGTCGTTGCCCAGCGCCTTCAACGGGGTGACGTACAGGAGCCTGACCCCCGGGTCCGGCTGCGGCTCGCGTGCCAGGCGGTCCAGGAACACCAGGAAAGCCGCCAGGGTCTTCCCCGACCCGGTGGGGGCCACCACCAGCGCCGACTCCCCCCCGGCCAGGGCCGGCCAGGCCAGCTCTTGGGCCGGGGTGGGCTCGCCGAAGGTCTCCCGGAACCAGGTTCCAGCGAGGTCACCCAGGATCGCGGAGGCGTCGCTCATGGTCCGGCCATCGTATGACGGCGGGACGACTCGGCTACGGGGCCAGCCGGACCCGCCCGGAGGGACGGCCGGCCAGGGCCCCCGGCCCCGCGTGGACCAGGCCGTCGGCGAAGAGCCGGGCCACGGCCGACCAAACCTCCGCCGTCGAACCTCCGAGCCGCGCCGCCAAGGTGGCCAGGGTCATCGAGCGGACGCCCCGCAGCTCGCGGACGACCCCACCACGGACCTGCCTGAACGAGCCCTCGAACCGTCCCTGGCGCCGACGCGCCCAACCGGGCGTCGCCCCCGAGGCCCTGAACCGGCACGAGCCGGACAGCGGACAGGCCCGGCAGCTGGGGGCCGGCCGGCAGACCTCGCGGCCGAGGTCCATCAGGGCCTGGTTCCACGAGCCGGGATCGCTCCGGTCGAGCCACGCCGCGGCCGCCGCCTGGACCTCGGCCGGCGCGGCTTCATCTCGGCCGATCCGGGCCCGGGCCACCACCCGTCGGACGTTCGTATCGATCGCCGGGACCAGGCGTCCGTGGCCCAGCGAGGCCACGGCGGCCGCCGTGTAGGGCCCAACGCCGGGAAGGCCGGCCAGGACCTCGGGGTCGGCCGGCACGCGACCGCCGTGGTCCCGGACGATGATCCGGGCCGCCTCCGACACCGCCACCGCCCGGCGGTTGTAGCCGAGCGACCCCCACTCCCGGACCACGTCGGCGCGGGGCGCCCGGGCCAGCGCCCGGATGGTGGGGTACCGCCGCACGAACGACCGGTACGCCGGCGCGACCCGAGCGGCCTGGGTCTGCTGGAGCATGACCTCGCTGACCAGCACCCGGTAGGGATCGCGGGCCTCCCGCCAGGGGTACGCCCGGCGGCGAGGCCCGTACCAGGCCAGGAGCGCTCGCCGGCTCATCCGAGGCCCAGCCCCGACGGCCGGCGGGTCCGCTCCAGAACGTCGATCCGACCGGAGGCCTCGTCCCATCCGATGACCACCGTGTCCGTGAACGTCGGACAGCATCCCGGGTCGTCTTTCCTGTAGACGTGGAACTCGAACCGCACCCGGTTTCCCAGGATCCTCACCACGTCGCCGCCACGCGAGGAAGAGCCGTAGAACTCGGTGGTCAGCGATCCATCCTCCTCCATCGACAGGATCCACACCTCCAGCGGTCCCTCCCCGGCCCCGAAGTTCTGGATCCCGGCCACGATCTCTGGACGGCCGTCGCCGGCGAAATCAACCAGCCGCAGCCTCCGCACCGACTGACTGACGAACCCCTCCTCCGGTGGGATCAGCATCTGCTCCGGCGCCCCCGCGCCCGGGGGAGCGTTCCCCGTGGCGTCGAACACCCGGCGCCACCGACCCTTCTCGCGCCTGAACACCTCGAGGTAGGGGACGGTCCCAGCGCGATGCTGCGCGACCGAGTAGACGACGAGCTCCTCGACTCCGTCCCCGTCGATGTCGCCGGACCGGATCCACGCGGGCCGGGTGCCCACCCGAACCAGCGAGGCCGCCGTCCGTTCAAGCGAGAGCGGCTCCTCGGGTGGCGGCGCATCTTCGGTGCACGCCGCGAGGAAGGCAGTCGCGCACACGAGGGGCAGGACCGCGCCTCTCCCGGGCATCCCGGTCACATGCTACCGGGCACCCACGTGACCGGGTTGCGTGGCTACGCCCGCGTCTCGATCAGGCGCCGGTTCAGCTGGCGGAGCTGACGGAGCTCCAGAAGCCGCATCGCCAGCCAGACGCCCGCGCCGGCGGCCAGCCACGGCTTCCACCGGCCGTCGGCCAGCGCCGCGGACAGCCGCTCCGCCGTGCCCTCCGGCACCACCTGGACCACCGGCTGGACGGGCCGGCTCGGCTCGGCGGCCCGGCGCTTCCTCTTCCTCCGGCGGAGAACGGACATGAGCACCAGGCCCGTGACCCCTCCGCCGACCGCCACCCCCGCCGCTCGCTTCGCCCACACCGCCGGCTGGGGCAGCCGCCGCTCCAGCTCTCGCATCTCGGCGTCGAGCCGGTCGCGGATGTCCTCGATCTCCCTTACCGTCGCAGCTGCGCTCTGGCCCATTCCACGTCCTCCTTGATCGTGCGCTTCGCCTGCTCGGGCGCCACCGGCTGCCGCAACCGCGACCTTCCGTAGATGGCGGCCCCGACCGCCACCACCAGGACGACCCCCGCCACGATCAGCAGGGCCGCCCACAGCGGGAGAACCAGGTCCAGCGCCGCGGCCGCGGCCGCGCCGAGGAACCCCAGCACGAAGAGGCCGAGCGCCGCGGCGACCGCGAACGCCGCCGCTCCCTGGAGCTTCGCCGAGATCCCCTCGGTGATCTCCTGGCGCGCGAGCTCGACCTCCTTCCTGATCAACAGGCCCACGTCCCCGGCCATCCGCCCCACTAGCTGAGGTGTGGACAGGTCGTCGGGCCGGCCGTTCCGTCGGTCGGTGTCCATCCGTAGCCCTCCTCTCTCCTCCAGCAGGACCGCGTTCAGCTCGGCCCCGTAGACGTACAGCCTGGCGGCCAGGTACATGATCACCAGGACCCCCACGGCCGTGGCGAAGGCCCCGTACACCGGAGCGGAGCCCTCGGCCGTCCGGCCCGCGTACCAGGCGCCCAGGAGCTTCAGCCCCGTCCATCCCAGGGCCACGAAGACGGCCCCGGGCACCAGGTCGGGCCAGGCGGCTCGGCCCCGCCGGAGGACCCGGTAGGTGACCAGGAACAGCACCACGTCCAGCCCGAAGGCCACCAGCATCGCCACCGCCCGGAGCGCGATGCCGGCCGGCCCTTCGCTCTCGAGGCTCGCGGCGACCGCCGCCAGGGACGTGGCGGTCAGACCCACCGACCCCAGCGCCACCGTCACCGCCACGAGCCAGATCACCCGCCGCAGGCCCGCCCTGGGGGGGCCCTCCCGGAACACGATGCGGACGGCGTTTCGCCCGGCCCCCACCACGCCCGTCCCGGACCACAGGAGCCCCGCCAGGGCCACCAGGCCCACGGCCACTCGGCTCTCCTGCGCGGCCCGGAGGCTCCTCTCCACCAGGGCCTCCACGCCGGGGATCGAGCGGGTCAGGGCGGCCTCCACCTCCGCCTGGAACCCGGGGTTCCGGTCCAGGGCGAACCCCACGATCGACACGCCCAGAAGCATGAGGGGGAAGAACGACAGGAAACCGTAGTAGGCGATGGCCGCGGCAAGATAGCCCCCGGCGTCGTCCCCGTACCGCTCGCTCGTGGCCCGGGCGACCCGGACCACCGGGCTCTGCTTGATCCGCTCCAGCATCTCCCCGATGGTTACCCCTCGTGGAACGGCCCTAACGGAGCCGTTCAAGGAGGTCGGTCATCCCCCCGATAACCGAGACGAACGACCGACGACAAAGGGAGCGAAGACATGCACTGGGACGTTCGGCTGACGGAAGCGAACCTGGTGGTCGCCGACCTCATCGGCGGCGCCATGGGCCGCCGCCCCGCCGAGGACGACGACGAGGACGCCTCCGACCGAGGCTGACCCCCGTAAGCGGCAGACCCTCGAGGGGGAGGGAGCCGTCCTCGAGGGCCTGCTCTCGGGCGATTGGCCGCCAGGGCCCCGTTGGGTCTACCCGGCCACCAGGGGCTGAGGCGGTCCGCCGCCCTTCTTATTTCCACGGAAGGGGGGCTGAAACCTCCCCATTTCCACGGAAGCGGGGCTCAAGCCCCTCGGCCGTTTGACCCTCCGACCAGCGGGATAGGTCATCGAAAACGGAGCCTCGAAGGGAGGACCCATGTCGATCCTGGTTCGCCACGCCATGACCGAATCGCCCCAGACCGCCGGGCCAACGATGAACGCCGCCGATGCGGCCGCGATGATGCAGCAGTTCGACACCGGGGTCATCCCCGTGGCGGAGGAAGGGCGGCTGGTGGGCCTGGTGACCGACCGAGACCTCGTGCTCAGAGTGCTCGCCGAGCGGAAGGATCCCCTCGACGTCCGCCTGGAGGACATCGCCACGACCGTGCCGGTGACCGTGACCCCGGACACGAAGCTGTCGGAAGCTCGGTCGATGATGGCCGAGCACCGGATCCGCCGGCTCCCGGTGGTGAAGGCCGGCGCGCTGGTGGGCATCCTGTCCCTGGGGGACGTGGCCCTGGCCGATGCGTCCGAGCGCGCCGTGGGGGAGACCCTGGAGGAGATCTCCGAGTCCACGTCCACCGCGGACGTCTCGAACTACCCGCCCCGGGGAACACCCGAGCGCGTCCAGCGGGCCCGTCGGGACGAGCGCGGCTGACGGAATACCGGTCTCCGGCCGCAGGTTCAGGGAGTCCATGCGGATCGGGATCGGACTTCCCAACCCCATCCCCGGGACGCCGGGCAGGCTCCTGGTGCGGTGGGCCGGCCGAGCTGAGGAGCGCGGATTCTCCACGCTGGCCACCATCGACCGGATCGCCTACCCGAGCTACGAGTCCCTGGTCGCGCTGGCCGCGGCGGGGGCCGTCACCGAGCGGATCGGCCTGCTGACGAACATCCTGCTGGCGCCGACACGCAACCCCATCCTCCTGGCGAAGGAAGCCGCAAGCGTCGATCAGCTCTCCGGCGGCCGCCTGACCCTCGGCCTGGCCGTGGGCGGACGGCGGGACGACTTCGTGGCCTCCGAGCGCGGATTCGAGGATCGGGGCCGGCGGTTCGAAGAGGACCTCGAGCTGCTGCACGGCGCCTGGCGGGGCGAGCTCGTAGGCGGGTGTCCGAAACCGTCCACGCCCAGACCGGTCGCCGGGCAGGTGCCCATCCTGATGGGGGGCACTGCGGAGGCCGTGATCGACCGAGTGGTGCGGTGGGGAGCCGGGTGGACGGCCGGCGGGAGCGCCCCGGACCAGGTGGCGCCGTTCGCGGAGCGGGTCCGGGCGGCGTGGAAGGAGACCGGCCGCGAGGGTCGGCCCCGGATCGTTGCCCTCTCCTACTTCTCCATCGGCGACGACGTCGTCGAAGACTCGAAGGCCTACCTCCTCGACTACTACGCGTACCTCGGGCAGTGGGCGCAGGGCATCGCCGACGGGACACCCAGGAGCCCCGAGGAGGTCCGGACCACCGTCAGCCGGTTCGAGGAGGCCGGGGTCGACGAGCTGATCTTCGACCCCACGGTGGCGGACCTCGAACAGGTCGACCGGCTCGCCGACCTGGTCCTCTAGCTCCGGCGGAGCTCCCGCAGCGAGGCCCGGGGCCGCCAGTCACGGACCGAACGGTCCGAGGACCACGGGGCGTACGGCGCCATGGTAAGCCCCGCCAGGGCGATCAGGACGCGATCGTAGTTCACCCGCCATCCGGAGAAGTCCCGCCAGGCCTGCTCCCGGTCGGGCTTGAGCGGGATCCCCTGGGCAGCCAGCGCCTCGCAGGCCCGGTCGAATTCGTGTCGCTGGATCATGACGGGGTCGTCGGGCTGAGGGTTCGGGTCGAACGGGATCCGGAAGAAGGCCGCGATCCGCCTGAGCGAGAGGTAGCCGGCCCTGATGCAGTACGCCGCGTCCGCGTCGGAGGGACGGTCCACGGCCGCGAGCATGAGCGAGGCCGCGTCGAGGATGGTCCCCGCCGATGTCACCCAGGAGTGCTCGGGGATGGGCGACCGGAAGAAGGCCACAGCGGGGAACGACGTGTGCGTCTCCTGGAGCTCCAGGAACCACTGCTCCCCTCGGCGCCACAGGATCCCCAGCTTCTGGAACCGGTCCACCCGCCAGCTCCGCTGGAGGACCTCCACCGCGGACGGCGGGGATCCCCCTCGGAGCTCCATGCCGGCGACCAGGTTCTCCCGGCGGGAGAACACGCCGTAGATCGACGGGAGGTAGGTGATGAGCAGGGCCAGGAGGATCAGCCCCAGAGCGGCCTCGCCGAAGACCAGGACCGTGGCCGGGAGGTCGTGAGGCTCGGCGAACCCCAGGGTCAGCACCGCGGAACCCGACAGCGTGAATGCCTCCCGCAACGACCTCCCCCCCAACCCCCAGTACATCCCAGCGAAGGCGAAGATCACGATGGTGATCCATGTGAGAACCAGGATCAGCAGGCTGACCGGCGCGTACAGGGCCATGACGTGATCCCGCTTCTCGAACGTGGCGCTTGGGCGGGCCCGCAGCCGGAACAGCCGCCGCATCTGGAAGAACACGAAGCGGGTGAGCCGCGAGGGGATCCCCCGCGGGATGACCACGGTCCGCACCGCGGAGCCGACGGTGGCCACCACTGCGGCCGCCCCGGTCACGAACGCCACCACCCGAAGGACGGCCATGCGTGAGGAAGCCTACCCCCCCGGATCACCAAGTGAGGCCGCGCTCAGGACGCCGGGTCTTCGGGCTCCCAGCGCAGCAGGTCTCCGGGCTGGCACCCGAGCGCCTCGCACAGTGCCGCGAGCGTCGTGAAGCGCACCGCCTTGGCGCGACCATTCTTGAGCACCGCCAGATTGGCGGGCGTGATCCCGACTCGTTCCGCGAGCGAGCCCACCGACATCTTGCGCTTGGCCAACATCACGTCGATGTCGACGACGATCGGCATCAGATCACCTCGTCCAGCTCGGCCTGTAGGTGCTGCGCTTCGGCGTCGCGGGCGACCGCCTGGGCGAGCAGCATCCGCAGCACGAGGACGATCAGCGCGACCCCGGCGACCAGCAGGCCGGCCCCGCAGATCAGGAGAACCATGCCCGGGGGGACGGCCTCGCCCGGCGCGAAGAGAACGGCGAGCGCGAACGTGAGCAGGGAGGCCGCCGCGACCGCGCCGATCACTACGTCCACATACCGGAAGGCGGAATGGGAGAACACCGTGCCCCAACGCACCATCGTCAGCAGCCGCCACACGCAGACCAGTGTGACCTGGATGGTGACGACGCCCAGGATCGCGATGACGAGGAGCGGGACGCGCAGGTACGCGTAGTCGGGGCTGAGCTCCTCCAGGTCGATCGCCAGCAGGGGCACCATCACCACCTGGACGAACAACGAGCCGGCGAGCACCATCGCGAGCACGATGCGCAGCGTGAGGACGGTCAGCGTTCCCATCAGGTCTCCTTCGATCGAGTCACGGCAGGAATATATCGATAAACGATAGCCGTGGCAAGAAGGTCCGTCAGGCGACGGACGGTCGGGCTGGCCCCGGCCCGACTCGCTGATCAGGGACCGGTCAGGGGCGGGGGGACTGGGATTCGAACCCAGGAGGCCCCGGAAGGGCCCAGCGGCTTTCAAGGCCGCCCCGTTCGTCCGCTCCGGCATCCCCCCGGGCGAGTGTATCGGTCAGGCGGGAGCGAGCGTCCGGGAACCCTCGGGGAGGTACGAGTGTAGCGCTTCGGGGAGCGCCACCGAGCCGTCCTCGCGCTGGTGGTTCTCCAGGAGGGCGATCAGGGTCCTGCCGATGGCGCACGCGGTCCCGTTCAGCGTGTGCGCCGGTCTGTTCCCATCCGGGCGCCGAACCCGGACGCCCAATCGGCGGGCCTGGTAGTCCGTGGTGTTCGAGCACGAGGTCAGCTCCCGGTACCGGTCCTGGCCCGGGAGCCACACCTCGACGTCGTACTTCTTCGCCGCGGAGGCCCCCAGCTCGCCCGTGCACACGTTCGCCACGCGGTAGGGGAGCCCCAGCCCCTGGACCAGCTCCTCCTCGCACGACAGGAGGAACTCGTGCTCCTCCCATGAGGCGTCGGGGTCCGTGAACGAGAACATCTCGACCTTGTCGAACTGGTGGACCCGGAAGATCCCCCTGGTGTCCTTGCCGTGGGCGCCGGCC
>JBOGVU010000090.1:0-9712 GCA_050692915.1 Actinomycetota bacterium
GAGGGTCGGGGCCTACTAGGTCCCGGCCCTCTGCTTCTCCTCCTCGAGGAGGACCCGGCGGAGCACCTTGCCCACCATCGTGGTGGGGAGTTCCTCGCGGAACTCCACGCTCTTCGGCGCCCGGTAGCCGGTGAGCCCGTGCTTCTCGTCCCGAGCCCACGAGAGGACGTCGTGCTCCGTGGCCGCCTCGCCCTGCCTCAGGACCACGAACGCCTTCACGGCCTCGCCGGTCTTCGCGTCGGGGATCCCCACAACGCACACCTGCTGGATCTTGGGGTGCCGGTACAGAACCTGTTCGACGTCGGTCGGGTACACGTTGAACCCCGACACGATGATCATGTCCTTCTTCCGGTCGACGATCGAGAAGTACCCCTCCTCGTCGACCGTGGCGATGTCGCCGGTGTGCAGCCACCGGATCCCGTCCTTGTGCACGCGGATCATGTCCGCGGTCTCGTCCGGCCGGTTCCAGTACCCCTTCATCACCTGGGGGCCGAAGATGCACAGCTCGCCCTCTCGTCCAGGCCCGACCTCCTTCTCCGGGTCGTCGAGGTCGACGATCTTGCAGTCCGTGTCGGGGATGGGCAGCCCGATCGAGCCGAACTTCCGCTTTCCGTAGGCCGGGTTGATGTGGGTGACCGGCGAGGTCTCGGTGAGCCCGTACCCCTCCACAAGGCGGCCGCCGCTGGTCGCCTCGAACTTCTCGGCCACGGCCACCGGGAGGGGGGCGGCCCCCGAGAAGCACGCCCGGATCGTGGAGAGGTCGTACTTCGAGGTCTCCTCCGACTCGTTGATGGCGATGTAGATGCGTGGAACGCCCGGGAAGAGCGTGGCCTTCTCCTTGTCGATGGCCTTGAGGGCCATCTCCAACTCGAACCTCGGCAGCAGGATGAGCTTCATGGCCCTGGAGATGGCGAAGTTCATGACCGCCGACAGCCCGTAAGAGTGGAAGAACGGGAGGATGGACATGATGGCCTCCTCGCCGTCCTTCACGTCCGAGAACCACGCCCCGACCTGCAGCGCGTTCGACACCAGGTTGTGGTGCGTGAGCATGGCGCCCTTCGACAGCCCGGTGGTCCCGCCCGTGTAGACCAGGGCGGCCACGTCGTCCACCGCGTCCACCTGTAGCGGTGGCGGCTCCGGATGCGTGCCCCGCATGAGCTCTGACCACCAGGTGACCTCCGCGTCCGCGGGGACCGGCGGCCACGAGCGTCCCTCGTGCTTCGCTTCCCGCTTTTGCTTCAGTGGCGCCAGTTTGTTGATCGGGAAGCCCAGGTAGTCCCCGACCTTCGTCACGATCACCGTCTTCAGCCCCACGGTGTCCCTGACCGCGCCCGCCAGCGGATAGAGGAGGTCCAGGACCACCAGGATCTCGACACCGGCGTCCTTCAGCTGGTGGGCCAGCTCGCGCTGCGTGTACAGCGGGTTGTTCCCCACCGGGACCGCGCCGAGCCGCTGGAGCCCGAACCAGGCCACCACGAACTGGGGGCAGTTCGGGAGGAGCAGGCCCACCCGGTCACCCTTCCCCACACCCATCGCGGACATGGCTCCGGCGAAGCGCTCGGCCTCCTCCTTCAGCTGGCGGTAGGTCAGCCGCCGGGCCATCGGGGCCACCGGGAAGGCCACCGCCGGGCGGTCCGGGTACCTCTCGGCGCTCTCCTCGAGGAGGGACCACACCGGTCGCTCCGGGAAGGGGGCCAGTGAGTGCGGCACGTCTGAGGGATACGACTTCAGCCAGGGGCGCTCGCGCTCAGCCATCTCTCCGCTCCTTTCCGAGGATCGGATTATGGGCCGGACCGTCGCGAGTGGACAACCGCCCTTGCCAGGGGGTGGGCCCGGCCCCTACCGTGGTCCGGCCATGAACGACCTTCTCGAGGCCCTCAGCGAGGCCTCCCGCCGAGCCCTTCCCCCTGTGGAGGGCGAGGTGCGGGCCCCCGGCCTCCGGGGCCCGGTCGAGGTGATCCGGGACCGGTGGGGTGTGCCGCACATCTACGCCGAGGACCTTCACGACCTGTGGTTCGCCCAGGGGTTCGTGATGGCCTCGGAGCGCCTGTTCCAGATCGACTTCCTGACACGGCTGGGGTCCGGCCGGCTGGCCGAGCTTTTCGGCGACCTGGTTCTGCCGATCGATCGGTTCGCCCGGACGGTGGGATGGAACCGGGCCGCGACCAGGGCTACGGCCGAGTGGGACGACCGATCCCTGGATATGGTGGCCGCCTTCGGCGGGGGGATCCGGTCGTGGACCGAGGCCATGACCGCGCCGCCGGTCGAGTACCGGTTCCTGGGGCTGGACCCGATGGAGGTCCCCGAGGGCCAGGAGGGGTTCCTGGGAGCCTCGGGAAGCGCGTTCATGGGATGGAGCCTGTCCAGGAACTGGGACACCGAGCTCCTCCGCGGCGAGATCGCCGAGCGGCTGGGTCCCGAGGTCGCCCGGACCCTGTTCCCGGAGGTCGAGCCGGAGCCGGCCGCGGTGGTGGCCGGGACCGAGGGCGGGCCCGACCGGCTGGCGCTCCTCCGCCAGGCCCACCTGCCCCCGTCCGGACAGGGCTCGAACAACTGGGTGGTGGCCGGCTCTCGCAGCGCCACGGGCAAGCCCCTGCTGGCGAACGACCCGCATCTCGTGGTCCAGCTTCCCTCGATCTGGTTCGAGTGCCACCTGGTGGCCCCCGGCCTCGACGTGACGGGGGTTGCCCTCCCGTTCAGCCCCGGCATCGTCATCGGGCACAACAACCGGATCGCCTGGGGGTTCACGAACACCGAGGGGGACGTCCAGGACCTGTACGTGGAGCGGCTGTCCGAGGACGGGACAGCGGCAGCCTACGAGGATGGGTGGGAGCCCCTCACCGTGCACCGCGAGGAGATCGTCGTCCGGGGCCGAGACGAACCGGAGGTCCTTGAGGTCCGGGAGACCCGTCACGGGCCGATCATCGACGCCTACCTGATCGGGGTGAGCGAGCCCACCGTGGTCGTGGGCGACCTCCGGCACACCTACGCGCTTCGGTGGGTCGGGGCGGAGCATCTCATCGGGCCGTCCACGGTGCACCGCGTCAACGTCGCCGGGACCTGGGAGGAGTTCCGGGAGGCCGTCCGGGGGTGGCTGTGCCCGGGGCAGAACATGATCTACGCGGACGTCGACGGCAACATCGGGTACCAGGCCACGGGCATGTACCCGATCCGGCGGGACGGCGACGGGTCGGTCCCGGTCCCCGGTTGGACCGGCCGGTTCGAATGGGACGGCTGGGTCCCGTTCGACGAGCTCCCCCGCTCGCTCAACCCCGAGCGCGGGTTCCTGTGCACGGCCAACAACAAGATCCACGACGACTCCTACCCCTACAACCTCGGGCGGGACTTCCTGCCGCCCTACCGGGCCCGGCGGATCGCCGAGATGCTGACGGAGCGCGCCGTCCACGACCGGGACTCGTTCGCCCGGATCCAACGGGACACGGTCTCGCTCTCGGCCCGCCGGATCGTGCCCGACCTGGTCCGCCTCGAGCCGGGGAGCGACCGGCAGAAGGAGGCCCTCAGTCTCCTGTCGGAGTGGGATCACCGGCTCGACGTGGGCTCGGCGGCGGCCGCCCTGTACGAGGTGTGGGTGAAGCACATCGCCACGGGGGTCCTCCGGCCGGCTCTCGGAGACGAGGCCCTGTTCACGCACTTCTACGCCCGGCGCCAGTGGACGAACGCGTTCCACCACCTGGTGCTCCCCCACCTCCTGGCCTACCCCACGGCTCGGTGGTTCGGGCGGGACGGGGCCGAGGCCCGCGACGAGACGCTGCTCCAGGCGCTCGACGCCGCCCTCGACGAGCTCACCTCGGCCCTGGGCGAGGACATGGGCGGGTGGCGGTGGGGGACGCTCCACCGGGCCCGGTTCGCTGGAGCCCTGGCGCGGGTGCCGGACCTGGCGCCGCTGTTCACCGCCGGCGAGGTCGAAGTGGGCGGCGACGAGCAGACGATCAACCAGGGCTTGTTCGAGCCGGGCTGGTCGTACCAGGCCGTGGTGGTCCCCTCGTGGCGGCAGATCCTGGACCCCTCGGACTGGGACGCGTCGGTGGGTACCCACACGGTCGGGCAGTCGGGGCATCCGGCGAGCCCGCACTTCGCCGACCTCCTCGAGCTCTGGGCCGGGGGCGACCATCACCCCATGCCCTTCACCCGTGAGGCGGTGGAGCGAGCCGCGGAGTCGACCCTTCGTCTCCTTCCGACCTAGCGGCGGGTCAGAGGTTCGGGTTCTCGAACGGAGTCAGGACGTCGTCCAGCAAGAAGAACAGCACGAACAGGACCGCCAGGGCGATCAGCGTGGCCACCATCCAGAACATCACCGCCAACACGGGGTTGCGGGGCTGGCGGCGTCGGAGCCATCCGAGCATCACGCATCACCGCCACGCGGCAGGGCGGCCTCGAGGGACCTGGCCGGGGGGCCGCCGCCGAGCCGCACGCTCCCGGGCTCGATCTCCAGACCCAGCCCGAACGCCTCGACCGATTCCCTGAGCCGACCCATCCCCGGCTGGGCCGGCGCCGCCGACGCCAGGCTCTCGGGGTCCCCGATCGCCGCGATGCGGTACGGAGGGCTGTGGAGCGCACCGTGGAGCAGGAGTGTGTTCCCGGCGCAGCGAACCGCCGACGTGGTGGTCAAGCGCTCCCCGTTGATCCCCACGGCCTCGGCTCCCGCCGCCCACAGGGCGTTCACCACGGTCTGGATATCCCGCTCGTGGACGATGAGGTCGTTCGGATCGCCGGTGGGCGATCGGCGGGCCGAGCTGTCGTCGAGGGTGACCACCACGCCCGGGCCCTCGACGGCCTCCGATGCCGCCGCCGCGCCGAGGGCCCTGGCCTCGGCCCGGAGCGCCTCGACCTCCTCCCCCACGATGCCCAACCCGGCCAGCTCCGCCTGGAGGGTCCGGACCTCGGCCCGGATCCGGCGGACCCGGGCGTCCTCGGCCCGGATCAGGTCGGCGAGCTCCAGTCGCCGGATCTCCCTGGTCGCCAGGGGCGGCTGCCGGGCCGCCAGGACCGCCAGGAATCCGAGCAGGGCGGCCGCCACCGCCACCGTTAGCCGCGGGGACGGGGCCTCCATGCGGCTATCATAGGTGGCGGCCTCATGCCGAGATCGAAGTCGAAGCGACGGCGTTACCAGCCGCCCCCGAAGCCGAAGCCGAAGCCCAGCCCGAAGTGGCTGGGGGCCACCATCTTGACCGTCCTGATAGTGGGGCTGGCCGTGATCGTCCTGAACTACCTGGGGATCGAGCAGCTCCTCCCGGGCGCGCCCAGGAACCTCTACCTGTGGAGCGGGCTGGGGGCCATCGCCCTGGGGTTCGGCCTGGCCACCCAGTGGCGCTGATTACAGGGGTGTAATTCTCCACATGGTTTTCCACACTGTGGAAACGAGGTGAGGGTGCCGGTCTACGAATACCGTTGCCGGGCCTGCGGCCACGAGCTCGAGGAGGTCCAGGCCATGGGCTCGGGCCCGCCGGGGTCCTGCCCCCGGTGCGGCGGGGCGCTCCGCCGGGTCTACGGGCGGGTGGGGATCCGGTTCAGCGGCTGGGGGTTCTCCTCCACCGACTCGCTGGTGCCAGGCGACCGCCCCCGGAAGGACTTCCGGCGCCTCAAGGACAAGGCGGAGGAGATCGCCGACTCCGACTAGGCCGCGTGGCGGTTACCGGCCGGCCGGGGCCTCGCGAGGGCGGCGCTCCACCCGCATGACCTCGCCGCAGTGGCGGGGGACCTGGAGCTGACCGAGCTTCTCCACCCGGAACTCGGTCCCGCACTCCCCGCACACGAACACCACGTCGAGGTCGGCCACGTCCTCGGGCCCGGCCTCCTCCTCGTCCCGGGGACGGAACCGGGCCACCCCCCGGAGCAGCCAGACCCCGAGGCCGAGGATCGCCCCGGCGATGAGCACCGCCACGAGCACGCGCGCCACATCCACCCGGCGCTACGCTAGCACCGTGGCCGACGACCTCGACACGCTGTTCGCCCTGCCGCCCGAGGAGTTCACGGCGGCCCGGGACCACCTGGCCAAGGCCACCGAGGATCGCGACGCGGCCCGGGCGGTGAAGGCCCTCCGGCGCCCCACCGTGGCCGCCTGGGCCGTGAACCAGACGGTCCGCCGTTACCGGGACTCCCTCGAGCGGCTGCTGACGGCGGGGCGAGAGGTCCGCGCGGCCCAGCGCCGGGCCGCTTCCGGCTTGTCCGCCCCGGCGTTCGGGAAGGCCATCGCCGAGCGCCGCCGCCTGGTCGGCGAGCTCACCGACCTGGCCGCGGCCGTCCTGACCGAGGCCGGCCGGGCCCCGGAGCCCCAGACCCGGGCCATCGCCAACACCTTCGAGGCGGCCGCCGCGGACGATTCCGCCGCCGAGGCCGTGGCCGAAGGGCGCCTGTCGAAGGAGCTCACGCCGCCGACGGGATTCGAGATCCTGGGCGGGTTCGAGCTCGTGGAGGGCCAGGGTGAGGCGGCCGAGGAGCCCGGCAGTGAGCGCCCCGATCCCGCCGTGGCCCGGGCGGCCCGTCAGGCCGAGAAGTGGCGGACCCGGCTGGCCACGGCCCGGGAGGAGCTCCGGGCCGCCAGGCGGGCGGCCGGGGAGGCCGCCCGCCACGTGGCCGACCTGGAGCGCGATCTCGCCAGGGCCCGAGGGGAGGCCGAGAGCGCCGAGGCCAAGCGGGCCCGCATCGAGCGGAGGGCGGAGGAGGCCGAGCGGAAGCTGGAGGAGGCTTCGGAGCCCTAGATCCGCTCGATGACGGTGGCGTTCGCCTCGCCGCCGCCCTCGCACATCACCTGGAGCCCCCACCTGGCCTCCCGCCGCTCCAGCTCGTGCAGCAGCGTGGTCATGAGCTTGGCGCCGCTGGCGCCGAGGGGGTGACCGAGGGCGATGGCCCCGCCGTTCGGGTTGACGTGCTCCTCGAACCAGTCGTCGGGTATCGCCAGCTCCTTCTTCCACGCCAGGACGACCGACGCGAAGGCCTCGTTGATCTCCACGACGTCGACCTCGTCGAGCCGGAAGCCAGCGTTCGACATGACCTTCTCGGTGGCCGGGATGGGGCCGGTCAGCATGGTGATGGGATCCACTCCGGACAGCGCGAACGCGTGGAACCGGGCCCGGGCCCGAAGGCCGAGCGCCTCGGCAGTGTCCCGGCCGGTGATCACCAGAGCTGCGGCGCCGTCGGAGATCTGGCTGGAGTTGCCGGCCGTCACCACCCCGTCCTCCTTGAACGGCGTGGGCAGCGACGCCATCTTCTCCCGGTCGACCGGGAACCGGATCCCCTCGTCGCGCTCGAACAGCTCGCTCCCCCTCTCCCCCTCGACCTTGATCGGCAGGATCTCGTCGTGGAACCGACCGTCTTCCGTGGCCCGGGCGGCCCGCTCGTGGCTGCGGGCCCCGAAGTCGTCGAGCTCCTGCCGCGCGAGGCCCCACCGCTCCGCGATGATCTCCGCGGACACGCCCTGGGGGACCAGCCCGCCCTCGTACCGGTCCATCAGCGACGGCGGGAAGGGGAACCCCGGGCCCTGCTGGGCCGTGATGCCCATCGGGACGCGGGTCATGTGCTCCACGCCGCTGGCGATCACGATGTCGTAGACGCCGGCCATGACCCCCTGGGCGGCGAAGTGGGCCGACTGCTGGCTGGAGCCGCACTGCCGGTCGATGGTCACCGCCGGGACCTCCTCGGGCAGGCCCGCGGCCAGCCAGGCGTTCCTGGCGATGTTGATGGCCTGCTCCCCCGTCTGCGAGACGCACCCGGTGATGTGGTCGTCGACCCGGGCGGGATCGATGCCCGATCGCTCCACGGCTGCCTTGAGGACCTCGGCCAGGAGGTCCACCGGGTGCCAACCGGACAGGCTGCCCCCCTTCTTGCCAACCGGGCTCCGGACCGCCTCGACGATGACCGCCTCACGCATGGGGCCTTCCTTCCGTGAAGACTACCTACTCGCCGGTAACATATTCGATGGTACGCGCCGGCCTTCCTGCCCGTCAACCGCGAGGGCTAGCCGAGGTTCGTGTGCGTGTCCGCCCGGAACTCCTGGACCATCCGCCGGCTGACGACCTCGAGGATCCGGAGGGCGATGGCCGGCTCCGCCTCCAGGACCTCCCAGAACGCCTCCCGGCGGAGGGTCAGGCAGCGGATCGGCTGCGTGGCCCGGACGGTGGCGGTGGAAGGCCCGCCTCCCAGCAGGCCCAGCTCGCCCACGAAGTCCCCCCGCCCCAGGTTCGCCACGTGCTCGCCGTCCCGCACCACCTCGGCGGCTCCCTCGAGGATGAGGTGGAACCGATGACCGATCACGCCCTGCTCCGTGAGCGCCTCTCCATCCGGGTGCTCGGTCTCGGAGGCCGCCGCCACGATCCGCTCGATCTGCTCGTCGGAGAGCACCGAGAACACCGTGGCCCGCTTCAGCTGGCTGATGTCGACGCTCACGACGCGCATCTTCCCACACCCCGGGTATCCTTCCCGGGATGGCCGAGGCGCCGGCCTGCGTGGTCTGCGGCCGCCCCACCTACGACCCCGACAAGCGCGAGCGACCGTGGGCGCGCGGGGTACGCGGCGGGCGACAGGTCCTGGTGTGTCCCCGATGTCAGGCCGATCGGCCGGACTGGCAGGCCTCCATGGACACGTGCCCCTCGTGCGGCAGCACGCGACTGACCGTGACCCTCGGCGAGGTGACCTGCCGGGCGTGCGGGCACATCTCGCCGGCGGCGTGAGCCCCCGACGGGCCCTGCTCGTAGGGTTCCTGGGCCTGGCGGCGTTCTCCGCGTTCTTCCTGGCGCGGCCGTTCCTCGACGCGGAGCCCGCGTACCGTCCCCGCCCGCCCGGGACCGCGCAGGCCTACAGCTTCGTGGTGGTGGCGGCGTTCGTGCCGTACGCGCTGGCGGTGTGGGCCGCCCGCCGCGGCATCCCCCTCCGATGGGCGCTGGGGGGCACGGTCGTTCTCCACGCCCTGGTCCTCCCCGCCGCCCTCACCCAGTCCCAGGACCTGTACGCCTACCTGTTCTACGGAAGGATGTGGGCGGTCCTCGCCGCGAATCCATACGTCGACCTTCCGCTGGCCTTCGCCACCGACCCCTGGTTCCCCTGGATGCGATGGCCTGGACAGCCGACGGTCTACGGGCCACTCTGGACGATGGCGAGCGCGGCTCCCGCGTGGCTGGCGGGAGGGAGCCTGTCCGTCGCCTTCGTTCTGGCCAAGGCCGTGGTGACCGGGCTGGGCGCGGCGGCGGTCGCCGGCCTGCTCCGGGCGGCCCGCGTTCGAGGGCTGGACGCCACCCTCGCCCTGCTGTTGGTGGGATGGAACCCGTTGCTGATCGTGTCCCTCCCCCTCGGGGGGCACGCCGACGTGGCGGTGGCCGCCGCGTTCCTGTGGGCGCTGGTGGCCGACCGACGGCGGCGGCCGGTCGTCGCCGCGCTCCTCCTCACAGCGGCGACGCTGGTCAAGGCGTACGCGGGGGTGGTGCTGGTCGTCTATCTGCTCGCGCTGGTCCGGCGCTCGGTCCCGGTGGCCGCCCGGGCGACGGCGACGTCGGCGGCGGTGGGAATCCTCTGCTGGGCGCCGTTCTGGGTGGGGCCGGAGACCCTCTCCGGGCTCGCCCGGATCGGCGGCCAGGCTTCCTCGTCGCTCGGGGGAACGGTGCAGACCGCCCTCGGCGCGGTGCTCTCCGCCGACCTCGCCGGGTGGACCGTTCGTCTGGTCGGCCTCCTGGTGGTCGCCACCGTGGTCCTGGTGGTGGCT
>JBOGVU010000091.1:0-9368 GCA_050692915.1 Actinomycetota bacterium
CGCCGAGCACGATGACGAGCGCCAGCGAGCCGGTCCCGCCGGGACGGAGGCCGACCCGGTCGGCGACGAAGGCTCCCAGGATCGCCGCGGCGATCCCGACTGACGGCGCGGCGCCCAGCACCGCCGCAGGCCCGCAGCCGGGGAGAGCCCACCGGGCCCATCCCCCGCCGAGCGCGGCCAGAAGCAAGACCGCGCCCACCGCCCAGCCGATCAAGGCCCACGGCCCGACGCCCTGGGGGGGCGGGCCGAGCGAGGCCGGCGAGGCCGGGCCGGCCAGGGCCACCACCCCCGGGGCGACCTCCTCGCCGAGCGCGCGGGCCCGTTCGAAGCCTTCCTCGTTGAATCTCTCCAGCACCAGGACGGTGGCTCGATCGAGCACGGGCCGGGCCTCCCGGAGGTAGAAGGCCGACGCGGCGTCGTGCTCCGGGTCGCCGGTTGAGGTGGGGCGTCCCGCCAGGAGATCGTCGGGGGCCCCGACGGCCAGCCGCACGTCGCCGATCCGCTCGGGCGGCAGGCCCATCCGGATCACGTTGCCGGCCCGGGTGAGGTGGTACGCGGCGGCCTGCTCCCGCGTGTCGACCAGGAACACCAGCGGGGTGCCGGACGGCGACCCGGCCACCGCCCGGCCTGCCGCCGACACCGCGGCGAGCTCGTCCGCGCTCACCGCGGGGGACTGGCGCACCCACCCGACCATGGACGCGCCCACGAACGCTGCCGCCGCGAGGAGGCCGGCCGCGGCGGCCACACCCCCCCGTCGGGCCAGGGCGGCCAGGCCCACCGCCCCGACCAAGGGCAGGAAGAACGCGAACTGGAGGATGCGGTTCGCCGGCCCCCATCCGGTGAGGGCCAGGACCACGATGCCGACCGCCGTCACGGCCGCCCACGTCCCGCACACCGCCACGAGGTACCGTCTCCCGGGTGGCGCGGGCCGGCGGTCCTTCAGGGCGGTCACTCCCAGCCCGAGCCCCGCCGCTACCGGCACCGCGGCCCGCCCCATGTCGCCCAGGAACCGCTCGCGGAACCGATCGAGCAGAAGGGTCCGGAGCCCGGCTCGCCGGAAGAACCCGTCCTGGGACGTGTCGCCCGGGAGCGAGGCGCCTGCCAGCGAAGCGGCCGCCAGGAGCCACGTTCCCGCGCCGCCCGCTGCGGCCGCGGTCATCCGCGCGGCCGCGGTGTCGAGCGCCGCCCGTCCGTCCCGGACCGCCCGAGCCGCCTCCCGAAGGTGGAGGACGATCACCCCGGCCACGATCGCCAGGCCGATCAGCAGGAACACTCCGTGGGCCAGGCCGGCCGCGGCCATGAGGGCTCCCGCCCCGACGACGGCCCGCCAGGAGCGCTCCACGACGGCCAGCGCCGCCAGGGCGGCCAGGAACAGCGCCACCATGGTCACGTTCGCCAGCCACCCGCCGGCGAGGTACGCGGTGAACGCCCCCGTGAGGAGCACCGCCCCGGCGACCGACAGCCTGTGGGGCCCCGAGGTCGCCGCGATCACGGCGCCGCTCGCGAGCCCGCAGATCGCCGCCAGCACCGGGCCGAGGAGCGTTACGGCAGTCGCGGTGCCCGTCCCCAGGAGCCGGCAAAGCGTGAGCGTCAGGGCGAGGACCCCCGGCCCGCCTCCCGGTCCGTCCCGGAGCCCGACCTCACCGGCCCACCGGGCCAGCCAGGTGTAGACCGGACCGTCCGGCCCGACGGGGAACCGGTACCCGGAGATGAGGGGGTGGGCCAGGTAGAGCGCGAGCACGATCGCCGCGGCTCCCCCGAGGACCGCCCCGGCCAGCAGCCACCCCCGGCCCCCTCCACCACGAGCCACGGATCGAACGGTACAGGTCCCGGTGCTAGCATGCGGCCCCGTGCTCCACGAGGCCGTGGTCCGTGACGTCCTCCGGACGGCCCTCCGTTCGGGCGGGCGGTTCGCCGAGATCTTCGCAGAGGAGCGCCACTCAACCTCGATCCGGCTCGACGACCGCCGCGTCGAGGAGCTCACGGAGGGGACCGACCGCGGTGCGGGGATCCGCGTGGTCGCCGGAGATACCAGCGCGTACGCGTACTCGAACCGCCTGGACCCGGTGGCGCTGGCCGAGGCCGCGGACGCCGCGGCCGCGGCCGCGCGAGGAGGTGGCTCGACGGACCTGGTGGATCTGCGCCGGCGGGCCCCGGCCGCGTCCGCTCCCACGACCGAGCCGATGACCGAGGTCCCCCGGGAGCGCAAGGTGGCGTGGCTCCGCGAGGCCGAGGACGCGGCCCGGTCCCACGCCCCCGAGGTTCGACAGGTGCTGGTGGGCTACGGCGACTCGGTCCAGCGGCTCCTGGTGGCGAGCTCGGAGGGGACGTGGGCCGAGGATGAGCGCCACCGGGTCCGGCTGATCGCTCAGGTGGTGGCCTCGCGAGACGGCGTGGTCCAGACGGGGTTCGAGGGCCCCGCCGCGCTGGGCGGCGCCGAGGTCCTGAACGCTCATCCGCCCGCGGCGACCGGGGCCGAGGCCGCCCGGATCGCGGTGACGATGCTGGACGGCGTGCCGGCTCCGGCCGGCGAGATGCCCGTGGTGGTGGGGGCCGCCGGCGGCGGCGTGCTGTTCCACGAGGCGTGCGGCCACGGGCTCGAGGCCGACACGGTGGGGAAGGACGCCTCGGTGTACCGAGGACGGCTCGGCGAGCGGCTGGCCTCGACGCTCGTGACGGGCGTGGACGACTCAACCGTGCCGGGGGCGTGGGGGTCGTTCGCCCTCGACGACGAGGGGACCCCCGCGGCGCGGACCGTGCTGTTCGAGGAGGGCGTCCTGGTGGGGATGCTGTACGACCGGTTCTGGGCGGGGAAGGACGAAGCCGCCCTCACCGCGAACGGTCGGCGGCAGTCGTACGCCCACCTGCCGATCCCCCGGATGACGAACACCTCGATCCTCCGCAGGGACGCCGACCCCGACGACGTGGTGGCCGACACCGAGCGCGGCCTGTACGCGAAGGCGCTCGGGGGCGGCCAGGTCAACCCGGCCACCGGCGACTTCGTGTTCGGGGTGACCGAGGCGTACCTGATCGAGGGCGGGCGGATCACCACGCCGGTCCGCGGGGCCAACCTGATCGGGAACGGTATCGACATCCTGGCGGCGGTGGATGCGGTGGCCTCCGACTTCGACGCCCGGCCCGGTACGTGCGGGAAGGATGGACAGGGTGTGCCGGTGACCACGGGGAGCCCCACACTGAGGATCGCCCGGATGACCGTGGGGGGGACCGGTGGCTGACCTCGGCGACCTCTGCCGCGCGGCGCTGTCCGGGGCAGCGGACGGCGAGCAGGTCGAGGCGTACGCGCTGGAGAGCGTTCGGACCGAGGTCCGGGCCCGGGGCGGCGAGGTGGACGCGTTGACATCGGCTTCGTCCCGAGGCCTCGGCGTCCGGCTGATCGTCGGCGGGCGGATGGGCTACGCGTGGGCCGCGGACCCCTCGCCAGATGAGGCGGCGGGGCTGCTGGAGGCGGCCAGGGGCGCGGCGGCGCACGCCACCCCCGACGAGGCCAACGTCCTCCCCGGGGCGGCGACGGCCGAGGACATCCCGGGCCTGTTCCGCGAGGCGCTGGCCGGGGCGGAGCCGGACCGGAAGGTGGCCCTGGCCCTCGACCTGGAGCGCGCCGCGGTCTCCGCGAACGCCGACGTCCGCCGGGTCGAGGAGGTGATGTACGGGGACGCGGTGTCCCGGGTGGCCCTGGCTTCCACGGCCGGTCTGGCCTCGGAGTACCGGCGGACCGACTGCTGGTGCGTGGCCTCGGCCATCGCCGAACGGGACGGCGACACGCAGACCGGGTTCTCCTTCCAGGTGGCCCGAGAACCCGACGATCTCGACCACGAGGCCGTGGGCCGCGAGGCCGCCGAGCGGGGAGCCCGGCTCCTGGGCGCGGTGAAGCCGGCCACCGAGCGGCTCCCGGTCGTCCTTGACCCGTGGGCCGCCGCCTCGTTCCTCGGCGTGCTGGCCTCGGGGCTCTCTTCCGAGGAGGTGCAGAAGGGCCGGTCGCTTCTGGCCGGGCTGGTCGGGGAACGGGTCGCCTCCGAGCCCGTGAGCCTGGTTGACGACGGGCGGCTCCCCGAGGGGCCCGCCTCCGCGCCGTTCGACGACGAGGGCTTCCCCACCTCACGGACGCCGCTGATCGCTCGGGGCGTGCTTCGCGGCTTCCTCCACAACACCCTGACGGCCCGGCGGGACGGCGCCGGCACAAGCTCCACCGGCAACGCGTCCCGGCCCTCCTACCGTGGGGTCCCGGGCGTCTCCACGACGAACCTGCTGGTGGAGCCGGGGCCGGAGCCTCCAGAGGCCCTGCTCGTTTCGGCCGGCCGAGCCGTGTACGTGCAGGAGGTGAAGGGCGTGCACTCGGGCGCCAACCCTGTCAGCGGCGAGTTCTCCGTCGGCGCCGCGGGGCTCCGGGTGGAGGGCGGGGCGCTGGGCGAGCCGCTCCGGGAGATGACCATCGCCAGCACGCTCCCCGAGGTGCTGCGGGGCGTGACGGCGGTGGGCTCCGACGTGCGGTTCCTGTTCGGCGTGGGCACGCCGACGATCCTGATCGGGGAGATGACGGTGGCGGGGCGCTGACGCGCTACCGGGCGGCCGCGACCGTCAGGGACAGCGCCGCGAACCCCACGCAGTACGCGGCGAACGGGAGCATGGTCCTGGTGCGGAGGTAGCGGAGCAGGAAGACGATGGCCGCGAACCCGGTGACCGCGGCGACGCCGGTGGCCGCGATGGTGGGGCCCCAATCGGTCCCCGGAGGGACGTCCGGCACGGTCACCACGGCGGCCCCCGCGATCGCCGGGATGCTGAGCAGGAACGAGAACCGGGCCGCGGCGTCCCGGGCCAGCCCCCGGAACAGGCCGCCCACGATGGTGGCTCCCGAGCGGGAGATCCCCGGGGCGATCGCCAGCGCCTGGAACAGGCCGACAGCCAGCGCGTCCCACCAGCCGACGGCGTCGATGTCCCGCCGTCGCTCCGGAGGCCGGCGCCCGTTGACGGCCTCCCCGGCCACGATCAGGGCCGCCGTGCCGAGCAGGCTCACGGCGGTGACCGTGGGCCGCTCGAACAGCCCCTCGAAGAAGTCCCGCAGCAGGATCCCGGCGGCCGCGGCCGGCACCGAGCCGATGACGAGCAGGAGGACCAGCCTTGCCTGGAGGCGGTCGTGGTCGTTCCCCCGGCCCGCGACGGTCCGGGCGGCCCCGACCACCATCCGAACAAGGTCCGTCCCGAAGTACACGAGCAGCGCCACCAGCGTGCCCAAGTGGATGGCCACGTCGAAGGCCAGGCTCGGGATCTGCCAACGGAGGAGGAATGGGAGGAGCACGAGGTGAGCGGACGACGACACCGGCACGAACTCCGTGAGCCCCTGCGCCGCGCCGAGGACGATGGCCTGGAGCATCCGGGGGAGTGTAGCCGCGGGAGGGGCGGGCCTCCGGCGCGCGTCTCATGGGGCCACATCCCGGCCCGGCGCCACCGCCACCGAGATCTCGGCGAACGCGGCGGCGTGGGCCAAGCGCTCCGCCGTCTCCGGCCCTACCAGGAGGACCACCGTGGTGCCCGGTTCGAAGTCGCCGGACGTTCCGCCGTCCAGCACCTGCAGGACCTCGGCGGCGGTGGCCAAGGTCTCCGTGTAGGGCTGGCCGGCGGCGTAGGTGGCCAGGACGTCCACCCGGTCGCCGGGCGCCAGGGACCCCGAGGGGAACGCGGCCGGGAGCGGGAACGCCCGGAACCCCTCGGGCACGAGCGCGGCCACCGGGCCTCCGGGCGGGGCCAGACGAGCCTCGGTGAGCGCCTCGCCGGCGAGCACGTCGGTGGCGAGGACCCGTCCCAGGGCCTGGCCCGGCTCCGTCAGCGCCCCCGGCGGGCGGTACCTGCCCGGGATCGACCGCACCCCGACCATCGATGGACCCACCGTGGTTCCCCGCTCGAGATCGGACCGGGCCACCACCACCGAACCGCTCCCTCCGTCCACGCCGGCCCGGGCTTCGAGGCGGGCCAGGTGTCCGCGGAGGCCCACCGTGGCCAGCGCGGCCAGGGCGATCGACAGGACCAGCAGGATCCGCGAGGACCGGGGGCGTACCCGGCGCATGATCGACTCCCTTCCGGGGGAGGAACGGTTGCGGGGGAGTCGCGTCGGACCCTAGCAGGGCCCGCTGACACGGTGGGTCAGGTGACCTCGAACCGGGCGCCCTCCAGGGCGGTGGCGCACGGGCAGGTGCGCTCCTCTGGGAGCGTGGGGATCGCCCTGAACAGCAGGTCCCTGAGCTTCGAGATGTTCTCGTTGAACACCTGGATGACCCGCTCGTGGCTGACCGGCTCCACGTCCTCGCCCTCCACGCCGACGTCGTAGTCGGTGATCAGCGACACGTTGAGGTAGCAGAGCTCGAGCTCCCGGGCCAGCACCGACTCGGGGTACTGGGTCATGTTGATGACCTCCCAGCCCTGCAGCCTGAAGAAGTCGGACTCGGCCCGGGTGGAGAAACGCGGTCCCTGCACCACCACCACGGTCCCACGCTCGTGGAGCTCGATGCCCAGGTCCCGGCCCTCCTTGATGACGGCCTCCCGCATCGTGGGGCAGTACGGCTCGGCGAAGCCGATGTGCGTTGTCTCCGGGCCATCGTAGAACGTGTCCTGGCGCCCCCAGGTTCGCTCGACGAGCTGGTCGCAGATCACGAAGTGGCCCGGCCTCACTGCGGGCTGGAGCGAGCCGGCGGCGCAGGGCCCCACTATCCGGCGCACGCCGAGCTCCTTCATGGCCCACACGTTGGCCCGGTAGGGGACCCGGTGGGGTGGGAGGTGGTGCTTCAGGCCGTGACGGGCCAGGAACGCCACCCGGCGGCCCTCGATCTCCCCGACCATCAGGGGCGCCGAGGGGGCTCCGAAGGGGGTGTCGACCTCGACTTCCTGGACGTCGTCGAGGAACGAGTAGAACCCCGAGCCGCCGAAGACGCCGACTTCGGCCGTGGTCATGCCGGCTTCTCGGGTGCCGGCGAGGCCTTCGACTCCTCCTTCTTCTTGGTCGCCGCGCCCTCGGCCTTCCCGTCGCCGTCCGCACCGCCCTTCGACTTCGACTTCGCCTTCGTCCGGGAGTCAGTGGCGTAGAACCCCGAGCCCTTGAAAACGATCCCGGCGGGGTGGAAGACCTTCCGGAGCGTCCCGCCGCACAGCTCGCACACTGCCGGGGGTTGCTCGTCGATGCGCTGGATCACCTCGACCCGGTTGCCGCACTCGGTGCACGCGTACTCGTACGTGGGCATGGCAGTCCTATTGTACGGGCCGGCAGTCGATGGCCCCCGCCTCGGTCACCACGACATGGACCGGGCGGTCGCGGGCGCCGGCCGGGACCTCGTCTGCGAGCTGGGCCGAGAACGCGATCCCGACCCGCACGGCGTCGGGGCCCAGGCGGTCCACGAACCGGTCGTAGTGGGCACCGCCGTATCCGAGCCGCCGGCCGGCGCGATCGAACGCCAGGCCCGGGGTCACCACAACGCCGATCTCGCCGGGATCGACCGGGACGGTCCGCGCCGGCTCCCGAGGGCCGTAGGCGGTAGGGGTAAGCTCGTCCCCGGGCCGGACCTCGGCGGCGTCCATCCGGCCGTCCTCCAGGTAGGGCAGCAGCACCCGGATCCCCGCGGCCTGGGCCCGGTCGATCATGTCCCGGGTGGCCACCTCCGAACCGAAGGAATAGAAGAGCAGCAGGGTGCGCGCGCGGGCGACCTCCGGCACTGCGAACAGGGCCTCCTCGATCAGGGCGGACAGCCGCGCGCGCTCGCCCGGCGGGATCCCGGCCCGCACCCGCCGCATCCGGCGCCGCATCGCTGCTTTCCTCTCGGCCAGCCCCGCCCGGCGCGTCAAGGGCTTGGGGCCGGTTGCCGATACAGTGAGATGGATGGGGCGCCAGAACGGGGAGGTGACGATGGTGCCCGCGACCCACCTGTGACACTCCGAACCAGGCTCGCGCTCTTCTTCGTCGGCATCGTGGTCCTGCCCCTGGCCGCCGCGACGCTGGCCTTCCAGACGGTGTCCTCCCGCCAGTCCGAGGCCCGGACCGATTCTAGGCTCCGGGACGGAGAACGGATCGTGGCCGCCCTGTGGGCGGAGCGGCTCGAGCTCGTGGAGCTGGAGGTCACCTCAGCCGCGCAGAGGCTGGCCCCATCGGTCGGCTCGGACGCATTGGGGGACCGGGTCGAGAACGCCCGGACCCAACACGGCCTGGACTTCCTGACGGTGAGCGATGAGGGTGGCACGCTTCTGGAGTCGGCGACCGGCTTCCCGGACTTCCGTGCCGGGGTCGAGCCTCCGTCGCCGGAGGAGCTCGCGTCGGAGCAGCAGCCCCCCGGTATCCTGCGGGCCCGCGTCCCGGTGGACGCGGGGGAGCGCAACTTCGTGTTCACGGGCGGGCGGTACGCGGGCCGGGACCTGGTCGGGTGGCTCTCCTCGGCCACCGGGCTCGATGTGGTGTTCGTGACCGGGGACTCGGTGCTGTCCTCGACCACCGCGATGCCGGACACCGTCCCGGCGGTGGATGATGGCCGCATCGGCCGGGATCGCCGCGCCCTGTTCGTCTCGGTGGGCCCGGAGGACGGCATCCTCCTGGTCGCCCCCTCGGACGACTCCAGCGTGCCGAGCCTTTGGCTCGTGGCGGCCGCGGGGCTGGTGGCGGCCATGTTGCTCGGCTGGGCGCTGGCCAGCATGATCGCCAGGCCGTTGGAACGGCTGGCCCAGGGCGCCCGCCGGGTGGCCGGCGGGGACCTGCAGACCCGGGTCGAGGGGGGTCCCGCCAGTGACGTGGCTCGGGTGGCCGAGTCGTTCAACACGATGACCGAGTACCTGCGGACCTACGTGGGGGAGCTGGAGAGCTCCCGCGACGAGCTCCGGCGCAACCTCGACCGGATGGGAGGGGCGCTCGGTCGGACGCTCGACCTGGAGGGGATGCTGGAGGTCATCCTGGACACCGCGGCGGTCACGCTCGGCGCGACCACCGGCGCCTTGTTCCTCCGCCGCCCCAAGGTGCAGGACCTCCGGCTGGAGGTCGCGCAGGGCTACTCGCCCCCCCGGGACGCCGTCCTGGCCGCGGGGATGGGGGTGGCCGGCCGGGCAGCCGAGGGAGCCCAGGTACTGGTCCCCGGGGACGGGGTCCTGCCGGTCGGTCCGGTGGAGCCTCTCGCCGACACCGCGATCGCGGTGCCGCTCATGAGAGGGGACCGGGTGATGGGCGTGATCGCCCTGTACGGGCGGCCCACCCTCGAGCCGTTCGACGTGGCAGACGTGCACACCCTGGCCGCCTTCGCCAGCCAGGCCTCTGTCGCCATCGAGAACGTGCTCCTGCACCAGGAGACCCAGCAGCTGTCGATCACCGACGGGCTAACGGGGCTGTG
>JBOGVU010000092.1:0-9340 GCA_050692915.1 Actinomycetota bacterium
CCAGCCGAACGCCCTGGTGGTGTCCCCGGTGAGGGGGTGCTCCACCTTGATGACGTCGGCCCCGAAGTCCCCCAGGCGGGTGGCGGCGCCGGGCCCGCCGATGACCGTGGCCACGTCGAGGACCCGCAGCCCCTCCAGCGGCATGCGGCGGCCCTCGCTCACGTTCGCTCCAGCTGCTCGACCACCAGCATGGCCTCGAGGACCCGGTGCTCCGGGACCAGGACCCGTACGGGGAGGTTGAAGCCCTCGCCGTAGTACCCGCCCTGGAACTCGGGATAAAGCCGGGCCTCGATCCCCTCCGCATCGAGCCGGCCGGCCAGCAGCCTGGCCTCCCCTTCGGCGGCGAACGATGCCACCTGGACCCACCGGGGGGGCGGGCCGGCGCTCACCTGGCGTCGCCGCGCCCTCGCAGGGAGGGCGTCCCGGGCCGGGCGAACGGGACCCATCCCCGGAAGGACCAGGGCCGATCGGCGTCGCGGCGGACCTGGAGGGCCCCCTGTCGGACCGCCTCGGCCCGCCCCGCCAGCGTCCACGGAGACGGCCGGTCCGCGGGCGTCGCCAGGGCCCGCTCCAGGGCGGCGATCACGGCCCGCTCCTCCTGGGGGCTCAGCTCGGGTGGGAGCTCGTACCTCGGCATGGGTCAGAGCGGGATGTTGCCGTGCTTCCGAGCCGGCACGGCCTCACGCTTCGTCCGCAGCATCCGGAGGGCCTGGATCAGCCGTACGCGGGTCTCCGACGGCTCGATGACGTCGTCCACGTACCCGCGCTCGGCCGCCAGATACGGGTTGTTGAATCGCTCCTCGTACTCGGCGATGAGCTCGCTGCGCCGGGCCTCCGGGTCCTCGGCCTCCTTCAGGTCACGGCGGTGGACGATGCCCACGGCTCCCTCCGGGCCCATCACCGCGATCTGCGCGGTGGGCCAGGCGAACGCGACGTCGCCGCGGACGTGCTTCGAGTTCATCACCACGTAGGCGCCGCCGTACGCCTTCCTGGTGATGACTGTGATCCGGGGGACCGTGGCCTCCGTGAACGCGTACAGGAGCTTGGCGCCCCGGCGGATGATCCCGCCGTACTCCTGGCCGGCGCCCGGCAGGAAGCCGGGCACGTCCTCGAAGACCACCAGCGGCACGTTGAACGCGTCACAGAAGCGGACGAACCTGGCGGCCTTCTCGCTCGACTCGATGTCGAGCGTCCCGGCCAGGACCTTCGGCTGGTTGGCCACGATCCCGACGCTGCGGCCGTCCATCCGGGCGAACCCGATCACGATGTTCATGGCCCACAGCGGGAACACCTCGAGGAACTCGCCCTCGTCCACGACCGCCCCGATCACGTCCTTGACGTCGTACGGCTCGCGGGGGGAGTCGGGGATCACCGAGTCGAGCTCGGGGAGCCGCCGCTCCGGGTCGTCGGTGGGGGCGAACGACGGGGGGTCCTCCATGTTGTTCGCGGGGAGGTAGGAAAGGAGGTATCGGACCTGCCGGAGGCAGTCCTCCTCGTCCTCGGCGATGAACGAGGCCAGGCCGGACCGACTGGCGTGGGTCTGGGCCCCGCCGAGGTCCTCGAAGGTGATCTCCTCGCCGGTGACCGTCTTGATCACGTCGGGCCCGGTGATGAACATGTGGGCCGTCTCCTTCACCATGAAGATGAAGTCGGTGATCGCGGGGCTGTACACCGCGCCCCCCGCGCACGGGCCCAGGATCACGCTGATCTGAGGGATCACGCCGGAGTTCCGGACGTTGCGGTCGAAGATGTAGCCGTACCCGGCCAGCGAGGTGGCGCCCTCCTGGATCCGGGCGCCGCCGGAGTCGTTCAGCCCGATCACCGGGGCCCCCGCGGCCGCGGCCAGGTCCATCACCTTGCAGATCTTCTCGGCCATGACCTCGCCGAGGGAACCACCCATCACCGTGAAGTCCTGCGAGTACACGAACACGGTCCGGCCGTCGATCGTCCCCCACCCGGTGACCACGGCGTCCGTGTACGGGCGGTTCCGCTCCATCCCCAGGTCGTGGGCCCGGTGCCGGGCCAGCATGTCGGTCTCCACGAAGGAACCGGGATCGAGGAGCAGGTCCAGGCGCTCCCGGGCGGTCAGCTTCCCCCGGGCGTGCTGCCGCTCGATGGCCTCCGGCCCACCGGCGATCAGGGCCTCCGCCTTCCGTTCCCGGAGCTCCTCGATCCGGGCCTCCTCGGCCCGTCGATTGGGGACGTCGTCCTCGGGCTCCGCCTTCCTGGCCATCGCCGCGAGTCTAGCCCAGCGAGCCCTCGGCCTCGCGGCCCCGCTCGGCCTGGCCGGCCTGTTCGGCGGGGGTCGGTCGGGGACCATCGCTCTGGTCGTGGCCGCGGTGGCTCTCGTCGTGGCCGTGGGATGGGGCGGCTCGGCCCTGCTGGTCTGAATCTCACCGCCCTTGCGTGACCGTGTCACCCCCTGGGGCTACGCTCGCCCCGTGGAGCTCACGCCGGTGCAGGAGCGGACCCGCCTCGAGGTCATGGGCGGTGCTGCCGAGCGTCCCGTCTTCCCGGGCGGGCTGGCCGAGGACCTCAGGGGGGAGCTGGAGCGCCGGATGGCCCCCGCCGCCGAGGCCCTCGGTCAGGACCGCACGCTCTGGCTCACCAAGGCGAAGCTGACGAACCTTCACCAGCGGTGCGAGGGCCTGTTCCTGGCCAACGAGCTGGACGAGGGGGTGTTCACCTACGGCCCCCAGCTCGCCGTGGGGAACGTGGTGCACAAGGCGGTGGAGATCGGCGTGTACGCGCGCGACCTGGCCGACGCCGAGCTGGCCGACCAGGCCCTGGAGCGGCTGGAGGCGGGGGACGACGGGTTCGCCGCCTACCTCGGCCTGCTCAGCGAGGTCGAGCGGGCGGAGCTCGTCGGCGAGGCCACCCGCCAGCTGTCGTGGTTCCGGGTGACGTTCCCGCCGCTGGAGCGGTCATGGAACCCGGTGGTGGAGTGGTCGCTGCGTGTGCCGGTGGCGGGGGACCGGATCGTGCTGTCGGCCCGTCCAGACCTGGTCCTGGGCGGGGTCGATCGCGAGGACCCGATGCGGGCCCGCCGTCTGGTCGTCGAGCTGAAGGGCGGCCAGGAGCGTCCGGAACAGGAGGACGACGTCCGCTTCTACGCGCTGGTGATGGCGCTCTGTCACGGCGTGCCGCCGTTCCGGCTGGTGAACGTGAACCTCCAAGCGGGGACGACTCGGGTCCAGGAGGTCACCGAGGACCTGTTGCGCTCCGCCGTGCGTCGGGTGGCCGAAGCGGCCACCAAGGCGGTCGACGTGCTCGGCGGCAGGCCGCCCCAGCTGCGGGGCGGGCCGTGGTGCCGGTGGTGCCCCCGCAGCCAGACGTGCCCCGCCTCCACGGCGCGTGAAGGAGGCCCGGAACCAGCGGGGTAGGCTGGTGCCCCGGTGTTCGAGCGATTCACCGACCGAGCCCGTCGGGTGGTGGTCCTGGCCCAGGAAGAGGCCAGGATGCTCAACCACGGCTATATCGGAACCGAGCACATCCTCCTGGGCCTGATCCGCGAGGGGGAGGGCGTGGCCGCCAGGGCGCTGGAGGCCCTCGGCGTCTCCCTCGACCAGCTCCGCAAGGAGATCGAGGAGATCATCGGCCAGGGCCAAACGATGCCAATCAGCCACATCCCGTTCACGCCGCGGGCCAAGAAGGTCCTGGAGCTGTCGCTCCGTGAGGCGCTGCAGCTCGGGCACAACTACATCGGCACCGAGCACATCCTGCTCGGCCTGGTCGCTGAGGGCGAGGGCGTGGGAGCCCAGGTCCTGGTTCGACGGGGCGCGTCCCTGGAGCGCGTCAGGACGGAGGTCGCTTCCCTGCTGGAGGGGTACGTCCACGAGGAGGAACCCGTGGGACCAGCACCCACCCACGAGGAGCCGCTGTGCCCGTGCTGCCGGGCCCCGTTGCGGGAATCAGCCACCTTCCGGACTCTGGACGTCTCCTCGGTGGAGGGGGAAGTCCGAGCGGTCGCCTTCGCCTTCTGCCGCCGGTGCGGCACCTGGCTCGGCACGCTTGCTTGAGCCGCGGACGCTCCGGGTCGATGATGCTCGGATGAGACGGGGACTCCTCTTCCTGGCTGTGGCGACGGCTGCGCTGACGCCCGCGGCGCCGGCTCGGACCGGGGTTGCCCCGCCTTCGCTGGAGGCGTACCGGGGCCTGGCCACCTGGGTGGACCTGTTCGAGGCCCGGGCCTGGCGAAGGCCGGGGAGGGCGGTGGCCGACATGGCCGCCCGCGGAGTGCGGACGCTGTTCCTGGAGACCTCGAACTACTCCCAGCGCCGGACAGTGGTGAACCGTCCCGCAGTTGGCAGGTTCATCGAGGCCGCCCACGATCGGGACATGGCCGTGGTGGCCTGGTACCTCCCGGGGTTCGTCGACCCCGGCCGCGACCTCCGCCGGTCGATGGCGGCCATCCGGTTCCGGACGCCGAACGGCGAGCGGTTCGATTCGTTCGCCCTCGACATCGAGGCCAGCGTGGTCGACCCCCCGTCCCGACGGACCAGGCGGCTCCTGTCGCTGTCGCGGCGGATCCGGACGCGAGCCGGCGCCGGCTACGCCCTCGGGGCGATCATCCCGTCGCCCGTGGGGATCGAGCTGGCAGGTGACTACTGGCCCGGATTCCCGTACTCGAAGCTCGACGCGATCTATGACGTGTTCGTCCCGATGGGCTACTTCACCTATCACGTGAACGGGGCCACCAAGGTGCACGACGAGACCGCGGAGAACATCCGGATGCTTCGGGCGGCCACCGGGAACCCCACGGTGCCCGTGCACCTGATCGGGGGGATCGCCGACAAGGCCAGCGCCTCGGAGACGAGGGAGTTCGTCCGGGCCATCCGGGAGCACGGCGTGCTGGGGGCCAGCCTGTACAACTGGTCGCTGACCAGGGAACGGCACTGGGCCGAGCTCCGGAACGTCCCGACGAACCCGCTCCAGTCCCCGGCGCTGCCGCTGACCCTTCCGTGGGTCGAGGCGGTGGGCAACGTTCCCGGCGCCGCGGCGGGCCATCCCAAGGAGGTCTGGTTCGAGGTCCCCGGGCAGCTCGGCACCCGGACCCTGTCGTTCGAGGGGTACGGCATCGACCCCGGCGAGGTCGAGGTGTGGGTGAACTGGGCACTGGTGGGTGAGGTCGCGGCGTCCGGGCCGGGGTGGGGCTTCCCGCAGTCGGTCGAGCTGCCCGATGCGCTCCTCCGCGACGCGCGGCCCAACGTGATCGGCTTCGTGGCGGAAGGGGACCACCCGGACTGGAGCGAGTGGGGCGTCCGGGGCGTGGGCCTCTCGTAGGAGGATTTGCCGGCCCGGGTTCGAATTACCTACCCTTGGGTAACCAAGCGACCCGGAGGACCGCGTGACCAAGGGCCTGTACGAGATGGGGGAGATCCCGCCGCCAGGCGAGGTACCCAGCCGCATGTACGCACAGGTGATCCGGCCGGAGCGGTTCGGCGACCCGGCCACGGCGTTCGCCCTTGAGGAGGTGGACGTGCCCGAGGTCGGGCCCGACGACGTCCTGGTGCTCGTGATGGCCGCGGGGATCAACTTTAACAACGTGTGGGCCGCCCGGGGGATCCCCATCGACGTCTGCCGTCTCCACGCCAGGTTCGGCGAGCCCAGCGACTTCCACATCGGCGGCTCCGACGCCTCGGGCATCGTCACCGCGGTCGGCGAGAACGTCACCGCCGTCGGGGTGGGGGACCGGGTCGTGGTGCACTGCGGTCAGTGGGAACGGGAGGCCAACGCCCAGGACGATCCGATGCTCCACGACTCGTTCCGGATCTGGGGTTACGAGTCGAACTGGGGCTCGTTCGCCCAGTTCTGCAAGGTCCAGGCCCACCAGTGCCTGCCCAAGGCGCCCCAGCTCACGTGGGAAGAGGCGGCGGCCCCGACCCTGGTCGGCGCCACCGCCCACCGGATGCTGCTGGGGTGGCCCCCGAACGTCGTCCGGGAGGGCGATCCGGTGCTGGTGTGGGGAGGGGCCGGAGGGCTCGGCTCGATGGCCATCCAGATCACCCGAGAGCTCGGCGGGCGGGCGGTGGCGGTGGTGTCCTCCGACGACAAGGCCGAGTTCTGCCGGAAGCTGGGGGCGGTCGGGGTGATCAACCGCCGCTCCTTCGACCACTGGGGGATGCCGCCCCACTGGGAGGACACCGACGGGTACGGGGAGTGGCTGGTGGGGGCCAAGGCGTTCGGCGCGGCGTTCTGGGAGGCTCTCGGGGAGAAGCGGTCGCCCCGGATCGTGTTCGAGCACCCCGGCGAGGACACCGTCCCCACCTCCATCTTCCTGTGCGACACGGGGGGCATGGTGGTGATCTGCGCCGGGACCACGGGGTACAGCGCGGTGGCCGACCTGCGGTACCTGTGGACGCGCCAGAAGCGGTTCCAGGGCTCGCACTTCGCCAACGACGAGCAGTCTGCGGCGTTCAACCGGCTGGTGATCGACGGCCGCATCGACCCCTGCCTGTCCCGGACGTTCTCGTTCGAGGACATCCCCACGGCCCACCAGCTGATGTTCGAGAACGCCCACCCGGAGGGGAACATGGTCGCCCTCGTCTCGGCCCCCAAGGAGGGCCTGACCGACCTCCCGGGCTAGGGCGACGGCTCCTGGACAAGCTCCACCAGGACGCCGCCCATCGCCTTCGGGTGGACGAAGGCCACGGTGGTCCCCCGGGAGCCCTGCCGGGGCTCCGGGTCGATGAGCCGGACGCCGGCCCGGTCCAGCCGCTCGATGGCCTCCCGGATGTCCCGGACCCGGTAGCCGACGTGGTGCACGCCCTCGCCTCGGCGGGCCAGGAACCTGCCCACGGGCGTGTCCGGGCCGAGCGGGCGGAGCAGCTGCACGTAGGACGTCCCCGCCCGGAACAGCACCTCCTCCACCCCCTGCGCCTCCACCGTCTCCCGGTGCACCGGTTCCATCCCGAACGCCCGGCGATACCGTTCGACCTCGGCCTCGAGGTCGAACGTGGCGATCCCCACGTGGTCCACGTCGTCGAGCACGGTCATTCCCTCCTCGGCATGGTGAGGTGGCGGAATCGGGGTAAGCACGTTACCGTAGCCCACATACGTCAAGCCGGGGGTGGCGGGAACGTCCCTCCGGTGTCGAATGTACTGAGCCGGTTGCCCGACCGCGTGGCGGTCGGGCACGCCTATCTACGGGGAGGACATGGAACCGAGCCGCGATACGGCCGAGGGCGGCCCAGACCGGGCCTCTGAGCGCTCGGTGGCGTCGATCCTGGGCCGCTCCAAGTTGATCAAGGCGGGCCTGGCGGACGTCTCCCGGATCCGGGAGCGAACCAGGCGCCGCCGTCTCCTCCGCCTCGCCGTGATCATCGGTGGGATCGACGCCTTCCTCTGGTACCGGATCGCCATCGGGGACCCGCTGGGCCCCCCCGGCCTCCCCCAGGGGTGGGTGATGTGGCTGCCCGCATTCCTGCTGATCGGCGTGCTGATGCTGGTCCTGCTCCTCCCGCTCGGCAGCGGCCGCTCGCCGCACGTCCTGGTCCGCCCCGAGCACCTGGACGTCGGGCTCGACGACGTCCGAGGCCTCGACGGTCAGATCGACGAGGTCATCAGGAGCCTCAACGTCTTCCTGGGCTACTCCACGTTCCGGGATCGGCTCGGGGGCAACCCCCGCCGGGGGATCCTGTTCGAGGGTCCGCCCGGGACCGGCAAGACCTACCTGGCCCGGGCCATGGCCAAGCAGGCCGGCGTCCCGTTCCTGTTCGTGTCGGCTCCGGCGTTCCAGTCGATGTGGTTCGGGATGACCGGGGCTCGGATCCGGTCGTTCTTCCGGGCGCTCCGCAAGGCGGCCCGGCGGGAGGGCGGGGCCATCGGCTTCATCGAGGAGCTCGACGCGATCGGGGCGGATCGGGGCGGGACGATGGGGGCCGCGCCGTTGGACCGGCCCCGCAGCGTCTCGAACATGATGTCGCCCTCGGTCGGCGGGATGGTGAACGAGCTGCTGATCCAGATGCAGTCATTCGACCAGCCCACGTTCCTCCACCGGCTGAAAGACCGGCTCGCGGAGTGGGTCAACGGGTACCTCCCGGCCGGCCGGCGGCTGCGCACCCGGAACCCGGAGTATCACAACATCCTGCTCATCGCGGCCACGAACCGAGGGGACGTCCTCGATCCCGCGCTGCTCCGTCCGGGGCGGTTCGATCGGCGGCTGTACTTCGACCTGCCGACCAAGCAGGGCCGGCGGGACCTGATCGACTACTTCCTCGACCGGAAGTCGCACTCGGCGGACCTGGACGAGGAGCGCAACCGGGAGTCCCTGGCCCACGACACGCTTGGGTACACGCCGGTGATGATCGAGCACCTCTTCGACGAGGCGCTCCTGGTGGCCCTGAAGAAGGGGCGGGATGCCATGCGGCTGGCCGACGTGTATGAGGCCAAGCTGGCCGAAGAGATCGGGCTGGCCCAGCCGGTGCTGTATACGGATGGGGAGCGGCGGGCCATCGCCACGCACGAGGCCGGCCACGCCACCGTGGCCTACTTCCTGGGGACCACCCGCCGGTTGGAGATCCTGTCGATCATCAAGCGGCGTCAGTCGCTGGGGCTCCTGGCCCACGCAGACCTCGAGGAGCGGTTCACGAAGTCCCGGACCGAGCTCGAGGCCTCGGCGGCCATCGCCCTGGCCGGGATGGCCGCCGAAGAGGAGTTCCTCGGCGAGTCCGGGACGGGCCCCGCCTCGGACCTGTCCGCCGCCACGGAGATCGCCGCGGCCATGGTCGGCGCGCTGGGGATGGCCGGCTCGCTGATCTCCTACGAGGCGGTCAACGAGGGCCCGGTGTCGATGACGAACCTGGTCGGAAAGGTGCTCGGGGACGGCGACGGAAAACGGCGGGTGGAGGAGCTGCTCGACCGGCAGAAGGAGCGCGCCCGTGAGGTCCTCCGGGAGAACCGTGACGTTGTCGAGGCGCTCCGCGACACGCTGATGGCCCGCGACGAGCTCCTCGGCGAGCAGATCACGAACGTGATCGTCGAGGCGCTGGAGCGCCGCCGCGCCATCGTCGTCCCCGAGCCCGAGCCGACCGGCTAGCCGCGCTCGATTGGGTCGACCGCGTCGAGGAACCCCCACCAGGCCTCGAGGGCCTCGTCCGTGGCTCGCACCGCGCCCTCGGGGTCATCGCTCCCGAGCTCGGTGAGGAGGTCCCGCTCGGCGCCAGAGTGCTCGACGTCCAGGCGCTCGTGCACCGACCAGAACCGGGTGGTCCGGTCGTCCGTGACCCCGTAGTGGTCCCGGAGGCCGTCGATCTTGGCCCGGGCCACCTCGGGCACCTGGCGCTCGTAGGCGTGCACGGCGGCCAGCCCGGCCACCGGCGAGGCGGCGGCGGCCCGCCGG
>JBOGVU010000093.1:0-9321 GCA_050692915.1 Actinomycetota bacterium
CCACCCGGCTCCCCGCGACGAACGCGTCACCGCGGCCGACCCCGGCGGCCCCATCGACCACCAGGATGACGGCGTCCGCGTCCCCCGTGCTGTCCGCGACCATGCGGTTCAGGCGCTCCCCGAGCAAGGTCCTGGGCTTGTGGAACCCGGGGGTGTCCGTGAACACGATCTGCACATCGTCTCGGGTGAGGACCCCCCGGACCCGCCCCCGGGTGGTCTGGGGCCTGTCGGTGACGATGGAGACCTTCTGGCCCACGAGCGCGTTCACGAGCGTCGACTTCCCGACGTTCGGCCTGCCCACCACGACCGCGAAGCCGGACCTGGACGAAGTCACGCCAGGTCGGCGGGGCCGAACGCGTCGGGCAGGAGCTCGGCGAGCCGGCGCTCCTCGCGCCTTCCCCCCAGGCCCTCGGAGACCACGATCATGTCGGGGCCGAACTCGTACAGGACCTGGCGGCAGGCCCCGCACGGCCACGTGGGCTCCTCGTTCGAGGCCGCCACCGCCACCGCCACGAGCCGGCGCGCGCCCTCCGAGACCGCCCGGAACACGGCGGTCCGCTCCGCGCACATCGACAGCCCGTACGAGGCGCTCTCCACGTTTGCTCCGGGCACGACCCGCTGGTCGTCGGTCAGCAGGGCGGCACCGACCCTGAACTCGCTGTAGGGAGCGTAGGCCCGTTCGCGGACGGCCCGGGCCTCGGCCAGGAGGGCGTCCCGCTGTTCGGGCGAGGGCGAGGGCGAGGGTCCGGGGGCGGTCAAGTCCGCTCCTCGTCGGTCGGCACGGGTTCCTTGGGGAGGCGCTCGATCATCACCTTGGAGATCCGACGCCCCTGGACCCGTTCGGCGGTGAACCGCAGTCCCTCGAAGGTCACCTGCTCGCCCTGCGTGGGAAGCCGACCGAGGATCCCCATCATCAGGCCACCGACCGTGTCCCACTCCTCGTTGGGGAGCTCGGCCTCCAGGAGCTCATTCAGCTCGTCCACCGGGAGCCGGGCGTTCACGCGGTACCTGCCGTCTCCGGCCGGCTCCACCTGGGGCTCCTCGCGGTCGTACTCGTCGGCGATCTCGCCCACGATCTCCTCGAGGAGGTCCTCCAGCGTCACGAGCCCGACCACGGAGCCGTACTCGTCCACCACGATGGCCACGTGGACCTTCTCCTGCTGCATCTCCCGCAGCAGGTCGGCCACCCGCTTCGACTCCGGGACGAAGTAGGCCCGCCGGGCCAGCTCCCGGATCGAGCGGCCGTTGGAGCCGGAGTGCAGCTCCCGGAGGACGTCCTTGGCGTACACGATGCCGATGATCTCGTCGCGGTTCTTCCGGTACACCGGGATCCGCGAGTAGCCGCGCCGGATCACCAGGTCCAGCACCTCGTCGAGGGAGCCGGACGCGTCGACCGCCACGATGTCCGGTTGAGGGGTCATCACCTCACGCACGATGGTGTCCCCGAACTCGAAGATCGAGTGGATCATCTCCTTCTCTTCCTCCTCGATGGCCCCCTCCTGGCTCCCCACCTCGGCCATCGAGCGGATCTCCTCCTCGGAGATGAACGGTCCCTCGCGGAGCCCCTTCCCGGGCAGCAGGATGTTGGCCAACCCGATCAGGACCCTGGTCGGCCCGCGGAGGATGCGGGACAGCCAGTACACCACCGGCGACAGGGCCAGGCCGACGCGGTCGGAGTTCAGGATGGCGAACGTCTTCGACATCGCCTCGACCAGGACAAAGTACGCCAGCGTGAACAGGACCGAGATGATGGTGATCCAGATGTTGCCGAGGTAGTGCTCGGCCAGGATCGCCACGAGGATCGCCGAGCCGTTCTGCGCCAGCATCACCCACAGGTAGATCGCGTTCAGGTAGGCGGGCGGGTCGGTCTCGATCTGCACGAGCCGGGCCGCGTTCCGGCGGCCCTCGTCCTCCAGAGCCAGGGCCCGGACCCTGGTCATCCGGGTGAGGGAGGCCTCGGCCATCGCCAGCACCGACCCGAACACCACCAGGGTCACCACCAGCGCCACCAGCCAGATCACGTAGCCACCCCCGAGTACCGCTCCTGCCGGGCCCACATCGCCTTCCGCTCTTCTTCCTCGTCGTGGTCGTACCCGAGCAGGTGGAGGATCCCGTGCACCAGGAGCAGCCGGAGCTCGGCCTCGAGGTCCTGGTTCTGGGCGGCGGCCACAGACGGGCAGATCACCACGTCGCCGAGGAGGCCTTCCTCGTCCATGGTGAACGAGAGGACGTCGGTCGGCTCGGGGTCGTCGAGGTACCGGGCGTGGAGGTCGGCCATCTCCTCCGGGGTCACCAGTGAGACCGACAGCTCCACGGGGCCGGCCTCCTCGGCCCGGAGGGTCCGCGTGGCCAGGTCCGTCAGCCCGGGGTGGTCCGCGGGAAGGTCTTGCCGGTCCGAGAGGACCACGGTGGGGCTGGGATCGTCAGCCTCGTCGCTCACGCTCGGGCGCTCCCACCGCGGCCTCACCGACGCGCTGCTCTCCGTACCGTCGGTAGGCCTCCACGATGTCCTGGACGATCTTGTGCCGGACCACGTCCCGGGCTCCCAGGTGGACGAACTCCAGCCCGTCGATCTCCTGAAGGATCTCCTCCACCACGATCAGGCCCGACCGCTGGCCCGGCGGCAGGTCCACCTGCGTGATGTCGCCGTTCACCACGGCCCGAGAGCCGAACCCCAGCCGGGTGAGGAACATCTTCATCTGCTCCGGGGAGGTGTTCTGGGCCTCGTCGAGGATGATGAACGAGTTGTTCAGGGTTCTTCCCCGCATGAAGGCCAGGGGGGCGATCTCGATGGTCCCCCGCTCCACCAACCGGGGAAACGCATCGGGGTCCATCATCTCGTACAGGGCGTCGTACAGGGGCCGCAGGTACGGATCGATCTTCTCGTACAGGGTCCCCGGGAGGAACCCCAGCTTCTCCCCCGCTTCCACGGCCGGCCGGGTCAGGATGATCCGGGAAACCTCCCGAGCCTGCAGGGCCCGGACCGCGGTGGCCACCGCCAGGTAGGTCTTGCCGGTGCCGGCGGGGCCGATGGCGAACACGAGGGTGGACCGGCGCAGGGCGTCCACGTATCCCTTCTGCCCCACGGTCTGCGGTGCGATCGTCCTGCCCCGCGAGGTCAGCAGCACGTCGGTGAGCACCTCGGAGGGCCGGACGTCGTCCTCCTTGATCATGTCGATGGTCTTTCCCACTGAGGACGGCGTGAGGTGCTGCCCTCGCTCGATGAGCTCGATCAGCTCCTCGAAGAGACGGGCCACCCGCTCGGTCTCGGTCTCCTCGCCGGTGATCGTGATCTCGTTCCCCCGGACCAGGATGTGCGAGTCGAAGCCGGCCTCCACGAGCTTGAGGAGCTCGTCCCGCTCTCCCAGGAGGGCCACCATCGAGTGGCTGCCCGGGACGAGGATCTTGACCTGGGTGCTGGTGCCTGCCAACTGCTCCTCGGGGGTTCTCCCCTGGTAGGAAACGGGGTCGCATCCGCGACCCCGCCCTCACATCCTACACCGCCTACCCCGGCGGCCAAGCCATGGGGCGGCCGCCCAGCAGGTGGAAGTGGAGGTGATGGACGCTCTGGCCCGCGTCGGGCCCCACGTTCGTGACCACCCGCCACCCCGACCGGTCGACGTCGTTCGCCTTGGCCAGGTGCGCCGCCGTGGCGAACATCTCCTCCAGGAGGTCCCCGTGGCCCTTCAGGGCTCGGGCCGACTCGATGTGTTCCTTGGGGATGAGCAGGATGTGCACCGGCGCCTGCGGGTTGATGTCCCGGAACGCCACCACGTTGTCGGAGACGTGGACCACGTCGGCCTCGATCGCTCCCGACGCGATGCTGCAGAAGAGACAGTCCTCCACCGGGCTCCTTTCCGTCGCCCGGGATGCTAGCGCGGGGGCGCCGCCGGGGTCGAGGCTCACCCCAGACGGCCGTACCGGGCCAGGGCCACGGCCGCGGCCGCCACGGCGGCGGTCTCGGTCCTGAGGATCGCCGGGCCCAGGCCGGCCAGACGGGCCCCGGCCCGCTCCGCCGCCAGGGCGTCCTCCTCTGGGATCCCACCCTCGGGACCCACCACCAGTGACAGGGCGTCCGGCGACCCCTCCGGAAGCGCCCGGAGCAGCCCCTCCCGGGCCCGCTCCCACAGCACCACCGTGGCCTCGGCGCCCGGGACCACGGCCTCGGCCCAGGGGAGCGGCCCGGTCACGGCCGGCAGGAACCGACCCCGGGACTGCTTGGCGGCCTCCCGGACCACCGCCTCCAGCCTGGGACCCACCCGGGCCGCCCGCTCCCCCTCCCACCGCCGGACGCTCCGGGCCGACTGGACCAGCACGATCCGGTCGACCCCCAGCTCGGTCAGCTTTTGGACCGCCCAGGTCAGCCGGTCCCCCTTCGGCGGCGCCAGGAGGACGGACAGCGAGGGCCGCGGGGGCGCCTGGACGGTTCTCTCGACCACCTCGCCCTCCACCAGGAGGTGGGCCGCCCGCACGACCCGGCAATGGGCCAGGCCGCCCGCCCCGTCGGACGAGGTGAACTCGTCTCCCTCCCGCAGGCGGAGGGAGCGCACCGCGTGCCGGGCGTCCTCGGGGGCCAGCGCCACGGGCTCACCGGGGGCGGGGGCTCCGGCGAAGAAGTGCGGCAGGCTCACCGGCCCGGAGGCCGGAGGCGGCCGCGGAGCGTTCCCCGCTCGCCCCGCCGCTCGGCGAGTTCCTCCACCAGCCGCCGCTCCTCGCGGACGAGCTTCGCCGGCACGTCCAGGTCGACCTGGAGGAGGAGATCCCCACGGCCTCGCCGCCCCAGGTTCGGCACGCCGGCACCCTTCACCCGGAGCACCGTGCCGGCCCTGGTCCCCGGGGGCACCGTGACCGTGGCGGGCCCGTCCAGCGTGTCCACCTCGACCTCGACCCCCACCACCGCCGCCATCACCGGGACCTCGAGAACCCCGACGATGTCCTGGCCCCGCCGCTCGAACACGGGGTGAGGATCGACCGCCAGGGTGAGGTAGAGGTCCCCCTGCGGCCCGCCGCCACGCCCGTCCTCGCCGGCGCCCTCCATCCGGAGCTCCATCCCGTCGGCCACCCCGGCGGGAACCTCGACCGTGACGAGTCGCCCCGACGGGACCCGACCGTCGCCCCGGCACGTCAGGCACGGCGAGGTGATCTCCTCGCCGGTCCCCTCGCACGTGCCGCAGGTCCTGGAGGTCATCACGGTGCCGAACACGCTCCGGCGCACGTCCGACACCTCCCCGGAGCCACCACACGTGGAGCATCGGGAGGGGTGGGTCCCCGGCTCGCACCCGGTTCCCTCGCACCGGTCGCACAGGCGAAGGCCGTTCACCGGCACCTCCTTCGAGGCTCCGAACACGGCATCCTCGAACGTGAGCGAGAGCGTCACCCGCAGGTCGCTCCCACGATCGGTCCGGGCCCGGCGGCGGGTCCGGCCCCGGCCGAACGGCGAGGGGCCGAAGAACGCCTCGACGATGTCGCCGAGGTCCCCGAACCCGAACAGGTCAGCGCTGAGACCCTCCCCCCCGAACAGGTCGTACTGGCGGCGACGGGACGGATCGGACAGCGTCTGGTACGCCAGGTTGATCTCCTTGAACCGGCGCTCCGCCTCCGGGTCGCGGTTGACGTCGGGATGGTGCTCCCGGGCCAGGCGGCGATACGCCTTGCGGATGTCGTCCTGGGTGGCGTCCCGCGACACCCCGAGGACGTCGTAGAGGCTCCGATCCGCCATCGCGCCCGACCGAACGCTACCCGGCCAGGCGCTCGATCGTCCTGCCGAGCTGCTCAGCCACCGAGCGCACCGTGGAGATCGACTCGCGGTAGTGCATCCGGGTCGGGCCCAGGACGGCGATGGCCCCCAGGGTCCTACCGCCGGCCCCGTACCGGGCCGCCACGATGCTGGCCTCTCGAAGGGCCGAGAGCGGGTTCTCCGCCCCGATCCGAACGACGACCTCCGCCTCGCTCACCAGACGCCGAAGGAGGTCGAGCACGTCCCGCTCCTCCTCCAAGACCTCCAGGAGGCCCCGGGCGGTCTCCCGGCGCTCGAACGTCTCCTCGCTGGCGATGTTCGCCGTCCCCATAACGATCACGTGGGTCGACCGGGGAGCTTGGGCCACCGCCCCGTACCGGGTGACCTGGGAGAGCAGGAGCGCGGTGCCCCGGATGACCTCCTCGGGATCGGGCGGCGGCTGGCCGAAGAACCTGTCGATCGACCGGCGCCACCTGGAGGGGAGGTCCGGCCGGCGGGGGAGGGCGTCCACGTAGAAGCGGTACCCGCGATCGGTGGGGATCCGCCCCGAGGACGTGTGGGGCTGGTGAAGGAAGCCCAGTTCCTCCAGGGTCGCCATGTCGTTCCGGATGGTGGCGGCGCTCACCCCGAGACGGTGCCTGGCGGCCACCGCGGCGCTCCCCACGGGGTCGCCGCTCCGGATGTAGTCCCCGACCACTGCCCGGAGCACGTCCGCCTGGCGTTCGCCGAGCGCTTCCATCAGCGTAGTTTTAGCACTCTCAGGCCGAGACTGCTAGCACCGCCGGTCAGCGCGCCTGGTCCGAACGGATCGCGGCGATGAACGCCTCGTGGGGCACGTCCACCTTCCCCACCCGGCGCATCCGCTGCTTCCCGGCCTTCTGCTTCTCCAGGAGCTTCCGCTTCCGGGTGACGTCCCCGCCGTAGCACTTCGCGATGACGTCCTTCCTCCTCGCCTTCACGGTCTCCCTGGCCACGATCCGAGAGCCGATGGCGGCCTGGATGGCCACGTCGAACAGCTGCCGGGGGATCAGCTCGCGGAGCCGCTCCACCATCTGCCGGCCATACTGTGGGGCCCGGTCGCGCGGCACCACGGCGCTGAAGGCGTCCACGGGCTCGCCGTGGAGGAGGACGTCCACGCGGACCAGGTCGGCCCCCTGGTATCCGGCGTGCTCGTAGTCGAGCGAGGCGTACCCGCGGGTCCGCGACTTCAGCTGGTCGAAGAAGTCGAAGATGATCTCGGCCAGGGGGAGCCGGTAGCGGAGCTCGACCCGCTCCGGCGACAGGTACCGCATCTCCTCCATCGAGCCCCGGCGGGCCTGGCACAGCTCCATCACAGGGCCCAGGGACGCGGCGGGGGTGATCACCAGCGCCACCACCACCGGCTCCTCCACCCGGTCGTACGTGCCCGCCTGGGGCATCTCGGAGGGGTTGTGCACCTCGACGACCTCGCCGGGGCGATGGACCCGGAACTCCACGTTCGGCGCCGTCGACAGGAGGGAGAGGTCGAACTCTCGCTCCAGCCGCTCCCTGACGATGTCCATGTGCAGGAGCCCCAGGAAGCCACACCGGAACCCGAAGCCCAGGGCCAGGGAGGACTCCGGCTCGAACACCAGGGCCGCGTCGGAGAGGCGCAGCTTGTCCAGGGCCGCCCGGAGGGCCGGATACTCACCTCCCTCGAGCGGATAGAGCCCGCTCCACACCATCGGCTTCGGCTCCCGGTAGCCGGGCAGCGCCTCGGCGGCGGGGACGTCGGCCAGCGTGACCGTGTCTCCCACCTTGGCCTGGCGGACGTCCTTCTCCCCCACCACCAGGTAGCCGACCTCTCCCACGCCGAGCCGGTCAAGAGGGGCCGGCTCCGGGGCGAACGCCCCGACCTCCTCGGCCTCCGACTCGGCGCCGGTGGCCATCATCCGGATCCGGGTCCGGCCCCGGAGCTCGCCGTCGACGACCCGGACGTAGGCCACCACGCCGCGGTAGGGATCGAAGGCCGAGTCGAAGATCAGGGCCCGGGCCGGGGCGTCGGGGTCGCCCCGCGGCTGGGGGACCCGCTCGATCACCGCCGCCAGCAGCCCGGCCACGCCCTCCCCCGTCTTCGCCGAGACCCGGAGCACCTCGTCCTCCTGGAGCCCGGTCAGCTCGGCGATCTCCCGGACGGCCTCGGTGATGTCGGCCGCGGGCAGGTCGATCTTGTTCACCGCGGGAATGATGGGGAGCCCGGCCTGCTCGGCCAGGTGGTGGTTGGCCAGCGTCTGGGCCTCGATGCCCTGGGCCGCATCCACCAGGAGCACGGCCCCCTCGCACGCGGCCAGGGCCCGGGAAACCTCGTACGTGAAGTCCACGTGGCCGGGCGTGTCGATCAGGTTCAGCTCGTGCTCGACGCCCTCGTGCACGTGGCGCAGCCGGACGGCCTGGGCCTTGATCGTGATCCCTCGCTCCCGCTCCAGGTCCATCCGATCGAGGTACTGCTCCCGCATCTGACGCTCCGGCACGGCGTGGGTGAGGTCCAGGAAGCGATCGGCCAGGGTCGACTTCCCGTGGTCGATGTGGCTGATGATGGCGAAGTTGCGGATCCGGGCGGGGTCGGTCACGCGGTCATCGTATCGGGGCCGGTGCTAGACTGGCCCGCCGTGGCCAACATCACCTCGCAGATCAAGCGCAACCGGCAGAACCGCCGGCACGAGGAGCGCAACAGGGCCGTCCGCACCCGGCTGAAGACCGAGGCCAAGAAGGTTCGGACCGAGTCCGCCGACGCCGAGACCGCCTCGACCCAACTCCGGACCACGGGCCGACTCCTCGACAAGGCCGCCTCCAAGGGCGTGATCCACAAGCGCACCGCGGCCCGGCGGAAGTCGAAGCTGGCCCGCGCGACCACGCGCTCGGTCACCCAGGGCTAGCCGGCCCGAGCCTCTGCCCCGCCCGCCTCGCCGATCCGGGCCACCACCCTGGTGAGCACGGTGTCCCCCCTGCCACCCTGCTTCAACGCCCCATCGGCCTCCACGAGCTCGGCGTGGATATCCGACAGTGCCTCCGGGGCGAACCGCCGGGCCTGATCCCGGTACCGCCGGGCCTGCCAGTCGAACCGTAGGCCGGCCCGACGGGCCACCTCGGCAAGAGGGGTCTTGGGAGGAAGGGACCGCACCCGGATCAGGTCGCGGAGCCGGGACGCGATCCCGGCCAGGATCACCAGTGGCTCCTCGCCGCGCTCGAGCATCCCGACCAGGGCCCGCATGGCCCCGGGCCTGTCGCCCCCGAACGCCGCGTCGCAAACCTCCCAGATGCGGCGGTCGCCGAGGCCCCGGAACTGGGCGGTTACGGCACGAGGGGTGATCCCCTCGGCGGGGTGGGAGGTTGCCAGCTGCTCCACGGCCTGGTCGAGCACGCCGGGGTCCTCGCCGAGGGTCTGGATCAGGGCCTGGACCCCCGGCGGCGTGGCGGCCAGCCCCCGGACCCCGGCCCGACGGCGCACCCAGTCGGGCAGCTCCCGCCGATCCACGGCCACCCGGCGGACCTCCACCGCGTCGCCGAGCGCGGACAGGACGGCCTTCGGGGGGCCCTTGGCCCTGGCCCCGACCTGGAAGGCCAGC
>JBOGVU010000094.1:0-9243 GCA_050692915.1 Actinomycetota bacterium
AAAGGAGGGTGCGATGAGCAAGGTCACGGCCGATATCTCGATGTCGCTGGATGGTTTCGTCACCGAACCCAACCCGGGAGGCGAGAATCCCCTGGGTGATGACCCTGGCCGCCTCCACGATTGGATGTTCTCCGAGAAGACCGCCACCGACGCCGAGATCGTCGACGAGATCTACGCGACCACCGGAGCGGTCCTGATCGGCAAGCGGATGTTCGATGTCGGCGTTGAGCCGTGGGGTGACCCTCCGCCCTTTGGCATGCCCGTTTTCGTGGTGACGCACGAGTCACGTGAACCTCTGCCGAGACAAGGTGGCACGACGTACCACTTCGTGACCGGCGGGCTGGAAGTTGCGCTGGCCGACGCCGGCGCCGCGGCGGACGACAAGAATGTCGGCATCTGGGGAGGAGCGAACATCATCACGCAGTACCTACGGGCCGGACTCTTGGACGAGATTCAGATCCATCTGATCCCGATCTTGCTGGGTAACGGCGTGCGCCTGTTCCAGAACCTGAGCGCCGCGGGGATCGAACTGAGAAAGACGAGGTCGATCGATACCCCGAGGGCGACCCATCTCCGATTCTCCGTTCTGACGTGACCAGCGGTTGGCGGGTGCCCCCGGGGGAGGCCTCTGTCCGGTTGGGTGCACGTTCGCACACCTGCTCAGACGTCCCGCTACTGGTCCTGGAGGCCCTTCCGACGCTGGAGCTCGGCCTCGGTCGGCTCCTCCAGGGCGAACGAACCGGGCTTCAGCTCGCCAGCGAGCTCGTAGGTCGCCATCACCACGCCGGTGCTGGAGACCTGGCTGTCGACGAGCTTCAGCGCCCCCGGCGGAGCACCCTCGCCGAACAGGCGCTTCCCTGTGCCGAGGACGACGGGGAAGGTCCACACGCGGAACCGGTCGATCAGGCCCTCCCGGAGGAGTGTCTGGATCAGGTCCGAGCTGCCGTGGACCTGGAGCTCAGGGCCGTCCTCTCCCTTGAGGCGGGCCACCGCCTCGGCGACGTCGCCCTCGAGGAGTCGCGAGTTCTCCCATTCCAGGGTTTCGAGCGTCCGCGAGGCCACGTGCTTCGTGGCGCGGTTGAGCTCCGCGGCGCCGGGTTCGTCCGTGTGCGGCCAGTGGGCGGCGAAGATCTCGTAGGTCTTCCGCCCCAGGACCAGGTCGAACGGCTTGCCCATGAACTCGCCCATGGATTGGTTCATCCGCTCGTCCCAGAACGGGACCGACCAGCCGCCCTGCTCGAAGCCGCCCGACGGGTCCTCCTCCGGCCCGCCGGGCGCCTGCATCACGCCATCGAGGCTGACGAACGTGTTCACGACCAGCTTCCTCATGGCTCCTCCCGTTTCAGGCCGCCAGGAACCCCTTCAGGGCCGGGGCGAGGACCTCCGGGTCGACGTCGTGCCCCTGGCCGTCCAGGAGGCGCGCCTCCCCGTGAGGAAGGGCCTCGGCGAGCGTCGTCGCCGTGTCGCGCATCCACGGCATGTCGGCGCCACCGGCGATCACCAGCGTCGGGACCTTCACCCCGGCGGCCCGATCGACCGGGAGCCGGTAGTCGCCCATGATCCTGGCGTCGTATGCGAGCGTGTGCGCGAGCGCCTCGGTGGCGGCCCAGAACGGCTGCTGCCTCGCTCCCTCGACGAACTCCGGGGGCAAGCCGACGACCTTCGACATGAAGTACTCGACCGCTTCGCCGCGACGTCCTTCGGCGACCATCGTCTCGTACTGCTCCACCTGGTCCTCGGGGGGCCGGGGCATGCCCTCCGGGACGAACGGCGGTTCCCACATCGCGAGCTTCGCGAGTGGGAGGCCGGCCTCGGCGGCGAACATCGCCAGGACCGCCCCCGAGGACGAGCCGTACAGGCTCGCCTCGCCCCCGGCCGCGTCGATCACCGCGCCGATGTCCTCGATCTCCCGTTCGATCGCGTACGGGGGGGCGTCCCCGCTGGGGCCCCGGCCTCGGCGGTCGTAGTTGAGCACCGTGAAGTCGCGGGCCAGCTCCTGAGCGAGGGGCACGTGGGACGATCGGTCGACGGACCCCCCGCTGACGAGGATCACGGGAGGTCCCTGGCCCAACCGGTCGAACGCGATCGTCGTTCCGTCCCTCGAAGTGACCGACTCCATCGTCATCCCCTCCTCGCCTATGAGAACAGGCCCGCCAGCCACGACGTCCAGGCCTGCTCCGTCTCGGCCTGGTCGAGACCGTCGACGAAGATGTGATGGCCGACGCCGGTGGGACCGCCGAACGCGCTGATGTGCATGAATCGGTAGATCCCGTCGTCCGTCCGGACACCGAGGAAGTCGCGGGAAACCCAGTCGACCTCACCCTCGAGCTGCGGGAGCCCCTCGGGCGTGAGGCGCACGCGGTCCCCGACCTGGGCCGGACCCGGGAGTCCGAGCCCGCGCCGGAACACCTCCCAGGCGCGATCCCGATCCGGGGCCACTGGCCCGAAGGCGCTCACCGGCGTGGCCGTCCGGCCCCGGAAGTACGTGAGGTAGACGCGCAGTTTGTCGAAGTACATCGGGTCGCCTTCGGAGAGACCCTCGTACTCGGTCTCCCAGTTGTCGCCGAGGGCGCCGCTGTGCACCCACCGGACGACGGTCTTCCCCTTCCCCCGCCCCTCGACGGTGTACTCGAACGCGTGGAACGCGCCGTCCGGCCCCTCCGGCGTGCGGGAGGCGAACCGTGTCGGCGGCTCCCAGGCCGTTATCGTCGCCTCCTCGGTGGAGCCGCCCATCGTGGTGCGGGTCGTGCCGCCCTCCCGCGGCTCGATCTCGTTGCGGCCCATGAACCATGAGTCCACGCCCGGTCCGGTGGCGATGGCCTCCCAGACCTCCTCCGGGGTTGCGTCGACCTCGAGCTCGTGGACGAACTCGAACGGGTGCGCCATCAGGTTTCCTCCCTCTCGATCGGCCGCTCGGGGCGCGGCTCCGGCTTCAGCGTCGGATGGACGGCCACGAGTACCCGGTGGTCGCGGCCGCCCCGAGCATGTTCGTCGTGGTACTTCCCGATCAGGCGGGTGACGGCCCTGGCGAGCTCCTCGGAGAACGCCGCCCGATCGGCGGCCGAGGCGAACCGGACCTCGCCGTCCAGCGCGAACGTGGCCAGCCGCTGCCCCGCCTTGGTGGCCCCGGCGAGCAGCTGACCGACGTCGCGGACGAGCCGGGCCGCCAACGCGATCAGCCATCGCGCGGACAGGCGGTCCGGCGCCCGCGACGGATCCGGCTCCAGCGCCGCGAGCGCAGCCGGCGAGATCACGTACGAGCGGGCCGTCGCCCGGAGGACCCGCTCGGTCATGTTCCCTTTGCGGCGCTCCTCCACGAGCTCGATCAAGCCATGCTCCTCGAGGGTGCGCAGGTGGTAGTTGACCCGTTGGCGAGGAAGGCCCATCCGGGCGGCCACCGTGCTGGCCGACGCCGGCTCCGCCAGCTCCGCGAGGAGCCTCGTCCGCATGGGATCCAGGGCCACCCCGGCCGCTTCTGGCTCCTCGATCACGTTCACGTCGATCATGGCCCCGATCTTACCGACCGACAACTTTTTTTGTCAAGGAGAAGAAGCTTTCGCTGGCTCAACCGGGCGCCAAGAGACGAACGCCGCGGCTCCCGGCCTCGGGGTCGAGGAAGCGGAGCAAGGCCTCACCCTCGTCCGCCACCTCGGCGACCTCGCGCCTCGACAGCCGATGCATCGGCCTGACCTCGAGCGCGGCCCCGCTCCCCGTGCGGACCAGCCGCCATGTTGCTCGGATGAAGCCATCGACCATCACCGAGGCATCCGCGACGTTGGCGGCGACGGCTCGCCGTCGGTCGTCCTCGTCGACGATCCTGGACCGGTCCGCGTGGCCCAGGAAGACGTTGTCGTAGACCGGCAGGAAGCGCGGTGGAGCAGACGATTCCGGATCGGGAAGCGGCCCGCGGGGAACGTCGAAGAGCTCCCGGCCGTGCTCGTCGGAGAACGTGCGCAGCCTCGGCCGGAGCCGGTCCACCACCTCTCGCATCCGTGTCAGCCCCGACCACGCCTGGATGTCCGCGACCGAAGCCGGCCCGAATGCTCCCAGGTACCGGACGACGAGCTCGTCCACGGAGCTCCCGGCATCGAGCGGCCTGCCCAGCCACGACTCCAGGGTGGTCCAGGTGGCCCGACCGCTCGAGCCCCACAGGCCCCGGGGAGGCAACTGGAGCACGGGGACCAGGTACGTGATCGCCTGGGCCAGGGCCGCGGCGTCGTGCTCGGGCCACCGCTTCGCCAGGACCCTTCGGAGCTCGCCGCGGGTCCGGGGACGCTCCTCCACCAGCGCCCTCCCCGCCGCTTTCACCTCATCGATGTCGAGCCCCTTCAGGGCCCGGCCGAACGGGCTCCCGGTGGAGAAGACCCGCTCCAGGACCGGCTGGACCACAGGGCGCAGCCCCAGGCCGTCCGGAGCCGTCACCAGGTGGATCGTGCCCCGCATCAGGGGCATCCGCACGGCCAGACGCTCGGTGAGCAGCCGGGAGAGCCGTTCCGGACGGAACCGGTCGAGGCGAGCCCACAGGCCCACGTACGGGTCGAGGGGCTCCTGGCCCTGCATGCCCACCAGCCGCTCGATGGCCTCCGCGGCGGGGATCCGGCGGCGGCGCGACAGGAGCTGGCGCTCGAGAAGTGCCCGGTTCAGCGCGCGGCGACCGAGCACATCACCCCGCCGGGGCATCACTCACGATCTCCATCGCGGCTTCGGGGGAGGCCGCCGGCCGGATCAGGTCGAAGTGCACGCCCTCGGCCAGGAGGAGCTCCCGGAAGCTCGCTAGAGCCCGATCCCACCGCTCGCCCACGATCACCAGCGGGCGGGATTCGATCGACCCCGTCTGGACGAGGTTCCAACACAGGGCCACCTCGGCCAGCGTGCCGACGCCGCCGGGAAAGGCCACCCAGGCCTCGGCGTCGCAGATCAGGGGGAGGCGGGCGAACAGGTCCCGGGCCTCGACCTCGTGGGTGAGCCACCGGTTCACCGGCACCTGCTCCGAGAACGACCCGATGGTCACCCCGATCACCGTGCCTCCGGCCTCGACGACCCCCCGTGAGACGGCGGCCATGATCCCCCCGTAGCCCCCGTTCGCCACCTCGAACCCGGCCTGGGCGGCCAGCCGGCCGAATCGCATGGCCTGGCGGTGCTCGGGCTCCTCCCCCGCGACCCAGGCGCCGCCGAACACCGCCACCCGAGGCGGCGTGGCGTGGGCGTCCGGGCCGGGCGAATCGTCTCGGTCGAGGTGCACGGCGCCCCGACCCGGGATCGCCAGCCACCGACCACGTCGATCGGTGGCCACCACGGTGCGGCGGGTGGCCACGCACCAGAACCCGGCCGCCTCGCGGGCGTCGTCCAGGGGTGCGGGGCGACGCAGCCCTGCCTCACTCGGGGTGATCGCGGGCATCCCGGAGGAACGCAACCGATGGAGGTCGTCCAGCGCAACCACGGGATCCGCGGTGGCGACCACGACGCCCCGGCCTCCCGGCCCGAGAACCCGATCCGTCACGCCGCCCGGTCGGGGAGCCCCCCGATGCCGCCGGCGAGGCTGTAGGCGTCGACCCCCCGGCGTCGGAGGTCGTGGGCCACCATCTCCGATCGGTTGCCGTGGGTGCACACGAACACGTAGGTGCGGCTCCGGTCGAGCCCCCCGGCCCACTCTTGGATCCGGCTCAACGGCAGGCGCAGATCGCCTGCGGGCGGGCCCTCCTCCCGTTCCCGGACGTCCACGACCACGGCGTCCGGGGGCGGCGCGTCGAGGACGTGCTCCGGCGGGGGGCCGGGCTGCCACGTCCTGAGGTCGACCACGACGGCCGAGCGCGCCGCGTCGTCCACGAACGCTTCGTCCAGCCGCCCTTCGGCGCTCACCACGTGCCGGAGGCGTGCGGCGGTCTCCACCCGGCCGGTGGCGATGTCACAGTGCTCCTGCACACGAGCCGAGGCGTCGTGGGTGCCTATGGCCCGCGCCCTGGTCAGGATCTCCTCCTTGTCCATGCCGATCAGCGGCCGGAGCACCGGCACACCGGCGGCGTCCTCCGTCACCGCGAGGTTCCGCACCGTCTGCGTGGAGACCTGGCCGAGGGCCTCGCCGGTGACCAGCGCCTCGGCGCCCAGCCGCTCGGCCACGATGGTCCCGGCCCGGTACATGGCGCGCTTCAGGACGACCTGCCGGATCCCCGGCTCGACCCTGGCCCGGAGGACCGCCACCGCCGGTGCCAGGTCCACCACGTGCGCGCGGGGCTCCACCCCGGGGGCCCACGCGTCCACCAGCCCCCGGGCCACCTCGAGCGCCGCGTCCACCTGACCACATCCCCCCAGATCGCAGATCACCAGGTCCAGGGCCATCCCCCGCCGCATGGCCATCCAGGCGGCCACCGGGGAGTCGAACCCGCCCGAGAACAGGGCCACGGCCCGACCGCCCACGCCGACCGGCAGCCCGCCGGCCCCGGGACGGCGCTCCAGGACGAGGTAGGCCGTGTCGTCCACGATCTCCAGGGCCACTTCGACGTCGGGGTCCCCCAGATCGACCCCGGCCGACCCGGGGCGCAGAGCCTCACCGAGGGCCACGGCCACGTCGATCGACCGGAACGGGTGCTCGCCCGAGCGCCGGGCCCGGACCGCGAAGGTCCGACCGGCCACCCGGTCGCTGAACGCCCCGGCGGCCGCTCCCACCAGGTCCCCGAGTGAGGCGAACCGCACCATCGAGGCATCGGAGACCGAGTGGAGCCCGAAGACCCTCCCCAGCACCGCCGCCGCGGCCTCGGGGTCGTCGGCGCGGACCAGCAGCCGGCTCCACCGGGACTCGACCCGGGCCTGAACCCCCCGGCGCCCGAGGGCCGCCCGGACGTTCCCGGTCAGCGTCCGGAGGAACCGCCGGCGCGTCCGGGCCGACTTCGTCCCGATCTCGCCGGCGATCTTCAGCACGAGCAGGCGCTCCATGCCCACCATGGTAGTCCGGAGGAAGCCTCAGCCGATCGCGGGAGGCTCGAGGTCGGGGAGCCCCCGGCCGGCCCGCTCGGCCTCCTCGATGGCCCGGGCCTGGGCCTCGAGGACCTCAGCCAGGGACGCAACGTCGACATCCCGGTGCCGAGGACCGTACCGGAGGATCCTGGAGAGGCCCCGTCGGATGAGCGTGTGAGCGCCGTGGGGGTTCCCCCGCCGGTAGTGCGTGTAGCCCGCCCCCACCTGGGACAGGCCCTTGAAGAACTCCTCGTCGGCCGTCCCCTTCGCCTGCTTCCAGGCCGTCTCCCAGGCCTCGTGGGCCGGGAAGAACCGGCCCTCGTCGAAGTGCCGCCGGGCCAGCGCGTGGTTCTCCTCCAGCGGGAGCGCGTCGAAGTCCTCAAGATGGAGGCGGTTCTCCTCGTCCCAGGGGAGGAGCCGGCCGAGCTCGTCACGAGGTCGTGTGGTCTTCTGGCCGGGCTCCCGGCGCCTGGGCTCCGACACGCGGCCATCCTACGTCCTGGTACCCGGCGGGCCGGCTTGCTACTGTCCTCCCGACCCGCTCCGGAAGGAGGGAAAGAATGGCACAGCAGCCGCCGGTCCCACCCCCGCCGCCTCCCGGCACCCCGTACGCAGGACCGCCTGCGGGCGCCCGCCCGGGCTCGGTCACGGGGGCGGCCGTCGTGCTCATCATCCTCGGCGTCCTCTACGCCCTCATCGGCGTGCTCGTGGTCGTCGGAGGGGGCGCCGCATCCGACCTCCTGGGCGGCGGCGTCGCGGGCGCGGCCATCGCCATCGGGGTGGTGATAATCGCCTACGGAGTGCTGGACATCATCTCCGGGATCAAGGTCCTCGGCCTGAGCCCGGGGTGGCGGATCGGGGGCATCGTCCTGACGGCGATCGGCGCCCTCCTGGCCCTGCTCGGCACGATCGGGGCCTTCGCCGGAAGCGACGAGCTCCAGATCGATCCGAACACGCTGGAGTTCACCACTGTCTCCACCGGTCCGAACGCGGGAGGGATCATCTTCGGGCTCCTGTTCCTGGCAGGGAACGTGATCGCCATGATCCTGCTGATCCGGTCCAGCCGGGCGTTCGTCCGGTAGGAGCGAGCGCGTCTGCCCTATCCTCGCGGCATGGGGGCCGCGCTCCACACCGATCTCTACGAGCTGAACATGGCCTCGTCGTACCTCCGGCGAGGGATGACGGCGCCGGCGACGTTCAGCCTGTTCGTACGGAACCTACCCGAAGGGTGGGGCTTCCTGGTTGCCTGCGGGCTCGACCGGTGCCTGGACTTCCTGGAGGGGTTCCGGTTCACCGACGAGGACCTGGGCTTTCTCCGGACCGAGCTCGGGTACCCGGAGGCGACCCTCGAGGCCTTCGCCTCGCTCCGCTTCACCGGCTCGGTGCGGGCGGTGCCCGAGGGCCGGCTGGTGTTCCCCAACGAGCCGCTCCTGGAGGTGACCGCGCCCCTCCCCGAGGCCCAGCTCGCGGAGAGCTACCTCCTCAACCAGATCACCTACCAGACCGCGGTGGCCTCGAAGGCGGCCCGGTGCCGCCTGGCCGCCCCCGACGCCGCCATGGTGGACTTCTCCTTCCGCCGGGTCCACGGCACCGAGGCCGGCCTGGGGGTGGCCCGGGCCACGGCGATCGTGGGGTTCACGGCCACCTCGAACGTGGAGGCGGCCCGAACCCTGGGGCTCCGGGCCACCGGGACCATGGCCCACTCGTACATCGAGGCGTTCCCCACCGAGATCGAGGCGTTCCGGGCCTTCGCCGAGGACTTCCCCGACCGGGTGGTCCTGCTGGTGGACACCTACGACACGGCCCACGGGGTGCAGAACGCCATCGAGGTGGCCCGGGAGCTCCGGGACCGGGGCCGCACTCTTTCCGGGATCCGGCTCGACAGCGGGGACCTGGCCCGGCTGGCCATCGAGGCCCGGCGGGCCCTGGACGCCGCGGGGCTTCAGGGGGTTCAGATCATGGCCTCGGGGGGCCTCGACGAGCATGAGATCGCCCGCCTGGGGTCCGCGGGGGCGCCCATCGACGTGTACGGGGTGGGCACGAAGGTCGGGGTGGCCGAGGACGCCCCGGCCCCGGACAGCGTGTACAAGCTCGTCGAGTACGACGGCGAGCCCGTCTGCAAGCTCTCGGTGAAGAAGGTCACCCTCCCGGGGCCGAAACAGGTGTGGCGCACACCCGGCGGCGACATCATCGGAAGGGCCGACGAGGACGGCCCGGACGGGGGCGAGCCGCTCATGGTCGAGGTCATGGATCAGGGCCGTCGCCTGGACGACGGCTCCATCACCGAGGCGG
>JBOGVU010000095.1:0-9226 GCA_050692915.1 Actinomycetota bacterium
GGGCCAGGCCGTTCAGGACCCGGGTCCCCGGCCGAACGGCCAGACGCTCCAGGGCGTCCGTGAGACCGCCGACGTCCGGTCGATCCGCGAACAGCCACGCCGCGCCCACCGCCAGCGACCGGGCCAGGCCGAACGCCCCCATGGCCGCGGCGGCCGGGACCGGATCGCCCGAGGCCAGCGAGGCAACGGCCACGGCCACCAGCGTGCCGTGCCTGAGGTGCGTGGCGAAGCCGACCCCGAGGCCCAGTCCGTACAACGCGGCCGCCGTCCCCGGCGAGAACGCGGATCGCCACCACTCCGGCACCTGGCGCCGGAGCTCCGGGACGGGGACCGGGAGGCCGGCCAGCTCTCGGAGCGCGTACGCGCCGGCCACCCCGATGACGGCGACGGTGCCGGGGACCCCCCACGGTGCCCCGAGCGCCATCCCGGTTGCGCCGAGCCCCGCGCCCAGCAGTGCAGCGGAGAACGTCGCGCCGAGAACGTGGAGGCTGAGGACCCCCGCCCACCTGGCTCGCCGGCCCCCGTGGACCACGGGGGTGATGGTCTGGGCCATCGACAGCCCTCAGGGGCTGAACAGCGTGGACAGCCCGGCCACCACGGAAGCGGCCACCACCGCCGTGAGGAACGGCCCGCTCAGCACGGCACCTTCGTATCCCGGTACGTGATGCAGAACACGCGGCGGCCGCCGTGGCAGTAGCCGGTCAGGGAGGCGTCGCCGTTGATCCGCGTGTGCGACCTCGAGCAGCAGTCCACCACCACCCGGATCCGGCCACCGCAGCACCGGCTCCATGTCCCCTCGAGGATCACCGGGCGGGTGAACGGGTATCGGTCCGTTACCCACTGCTCGCAGATCTTCCGGCGCCGCTGGGACGTCGACGTGTACAGCACGCCGTTGTCGTCGACGGGGTAGCCGTGCACCGGGTGGACCGGATATCCGAACCGGTCGATCCGCGTCTGCGGGAAGTAGGGGTGGGGACAGGACCCCGTGGTGAAGATGTGACCGCAGATGTGATACGCCTCGGCCCGGCGGCCGTCCAGCGCGGTGGCCACCACGGCGCCCCCCGCCAGGGCCACCAGTCCCCGCCCCAGCCGGCCCAGGAACGAGCGGCGACTGGTGCGTCTGGCGAGGGCGACGCCGGAGCGCTCGGTGATGCGGGCCAGCATCAGTGAGCGGGCGCCTCCTCCTGTCGTCGGCGGGCCGTGTCGACCAGGCCCTCAAGCTGCTCGAGGTTGTTGATGGTCCCCTTGGCCCGCACCACGCCGAGCCGGTCGAGCGCCACGGCATACGGGGTGCCGGGGATGCCGTACGCCCGAGCCACGGCGGGGCCGAGTACGACCGGGACGCTCGTCCCGACGTCGGGGATCGCGTCCCGGGGTTCCTCGGCGTCGCTCACCACGAGCGGCAGCATCCCCCCGACCCTGGCGGCTACCGGGAGGGAGGGGAGGACCTCGCCGCATACGGGGCAGCCCGGGGAGACGAACAGGAGCAGCTGGGGCTCACCGGGGCCGCCGACCGTGAACCGCCGGCCGTCGAGGTCGCGGACGTCGACGGGCTCGGGCGCCTCTTCCAGAGGCGGGCCTTCCTCGTCAAGCTCGAGGGCGCCCCGAGGTCCCAGCCGGAGGTGCAGGGTGCCGATCTGCCGGGCCAGGGCCAGGGTGAGGAGCGCCAGCGCGACCACCAGCGCCCACAGCACCGCATACGAGACCAGCCACCACCCGCTCATGGGTTCGCGCCAGACATGGGCGTCGTCCGGCAGGATACCATCGGCCCCCTGAGCCACCTCCGAAGGATCGGTCCGATCTTCCTTCTGGGCGCCGTCCTGGGCTCCGGTCTGCCCGCCCGGGGCGCCACGGTCCGATGGACACCGCTCCCGCCCGCGCCGCTGTCGCCCCGGGGTTTCCACGCCGCGGTGTGGACCGGTCAGGAGATGCTGGTGTGGGGCGGGAGCTCGGCCGGGCGTCTGTTCGCCGACGGGGCCGCGTACGACCCCGCCTCCTCGACGTGGCGAGGGTTGGCCCGATCGCCTTTGGGGGGCCGGACCGGCCACGTGAGCGCGTGGACGGGTCGGGAGCTCCTGATTTGGGGCGGGTGCTGCGACCGCTCGGCCGGCGAGTTCGCCGACGGGGCCGCCTACGACCCCGAGCGAGACAGGTGGCGGACGCTCCCGCCCCCGCCGATCGCGGCACGGACCGGGCACACGGGCGTGTGGACCGGGACCGAGCTGCTGGTGTGGGGTGGCCACGTGTTCGGCCGCGAGTTCGCCGACGGCGCCGCCTACGATCCCCAGCGTGATCGATGGCGCCGGCTGCCGGTATCGCCGGCCGAGGCGAGGTTCGGGCACACCGCCGTGTGGACCGGCTCGGAGATGCTGGTGTGGGGAGGGGCCACGGAGACCCGGGCCCTGGCCGACGGAGCGGCCTACGACCCCCCGGCGGATTCGTGGCGACCGATCGCCCCCGCGCCGGTCGTCGGTCGCAGCGCCCACACCGCCGTCTGGACGGGCGGCCACCTCAACGTCTGGGGCGGGTGCTGCGACGAAGCCTCCACCGAGCTATTCGACGGCGCGGCGTACGACCCCGCGGCCGACGCGTGGACCCCTCTCCCGCTGGGACCGCTGGCGCCGCGCCAGCTCCACACCGCGGTGTGGACCGGCGACCAGATGATCGTGTGGGGGGGCCGGAGCGGTCTCGAGGAGTATCCGCCCGACGCGGCCTCGTACGTCCCGGGGACCGCGAGCTGGACCCGGCTCCGCCGGGGCGGGCTGGTCCCCCGGGCGGGGCATTCCGCGGTGTGGACCGGGGAGGAGATGATCGTGTGGGGCGGATGCTGTACGGCCGAGCAGGTCGGGTTCTCCGACGGCGCCGTCCTGACGTTCGCACCGACACCGCCCCCTCCGAGCCCGCCCGCCAGCCCTCCTCCGCCGCCGCCAACCTCGGCCCCGGCTGCGGAGGAGAACGAAGGCCAGCGCTCGCCGCTCATCCCGGTGGCGCTTGCTGCCGTGGTGAGCCTAGCGGTGGCCGCCGCTGCCTCGGCGGCGATCCGCGGACGTCGCCTGCGGCGTTGATACGCTGGACGCGATGGATCACGGCGCCGGGCACCTGGGCGAGCACGGTGGGCATGGCGAGCACGGTGGGCACGGCGACCACGGTGGGCACGGCGACCACGGTGGGCACGGCGACCACGCGGCTCAGTTCCGCCGCCGCTTCTGGCTGAGCCTGGTCCTGACCTTCCCCATCGTGGCCTTCAGCGAGATGGTCCAGGAGTGGCTCGGCTTCAGGCCGCCGTCGTTCCCGGGCGACGGCCTGGTTGCGCCGGTCCTGGGCACGTTCGTCTTCGTCTACGGCGGCTGGCCGTTCCTCACCGGTGGACTGCAGGAGGCCCGAACCAGGCGTCCGGGCATGATGCTCCTGATCGCCCTGGCCATCACGGTGGCGTTCGGGGCATCCGCGGCCACGGCGCTCGGGCTCTTCGACCTGGAGTTCTGGTGGGAGCTCGGCCTCCTGATCACCATCATGCTGCTCGGGCACTGGCTTGAGATGCGGGCCATCGGCCAGGCGCAGGGGGCCCTGGCAGCCCTGGCCGAGCTCCTCCCGGACGAGGCCGAGCGGGTCCGGGACGGCGCCGTGGAGGCCGTATCCATCGACGACCTGCGGGTCGGCGACGTGGTTCTCGTTCGCTCCGGCGCCCGGATCCCGGCCGACGGCCGGATCGTCGAGGGCGAGGCGGAGATCGACGAGTCCATGGTCACCGGAGAGTCCCGCCCGGTTGCGAAGTCCGTCGGCGACGGGGTCGTGGCGGGGACCGTGGCCACCGACTCGGCGATCCGGGTCGAGGTGACCGCCGTGGGGGAGGACACCGCCCTGGCCGGGATCCAGCGGCTGGTGGCCGAGGCCCAGGCCTCGAGATCGCGGGCCCAGGTGCTGGCGGACCGAGCAGCAGCACTCCTCTTCTACGTGGCGGCCACGGCGGGCGTGGCCACCCTGGCGACGTGGGCGCTCCTCGGTCGCCCCGACGCCGCCGTGACCCGATCCGTGACCGTGCTGGTGATCGCCTGTCCCCACGCCCTGGGCCTGGCCATCCCGTTGGTCATCTCGATCTCCACCTCGATCTCGGCCCGCGCCGGGATCCTGGTGAAGGACCGGCTGGCGCTGGAGCGGATGCGCCTGGTCCAAGTGGTGCTGTTCGACAAGACCGGGACGCTCACGGCGGGCCGGCACGCGGTGGCCGACGTGGCCTCGGTCTCCGGGGACGACGCGGCCGTGCTCCGTCTGGCCGGCGCGGCGGAGGCCGACAGCGAGCACCCGCTGGCCCGGGCCATCGTCGAGGCCGCGGCTCGGCGAGGCGAGGTGCCTCGGGCCGAGGGGTTCCGGTCGCTGACCGGCCGCGGGGTCGAGGCCGTCGTCGAGGGCGCCAAGGTCCTGGTGGGCGGGCCGAACCTGCTCCGGGAGCGGGGCCTGGACGTCCCCGAGTCGCTCTCGGTTCGGGTCAAGGAGTGGGAGGGGCGGGGGGCCGCCGTCCTCTCGGTGGTGCGTGACGATGAGGTGGTCGGCGCCGTGGCCCTCGAGGACGAGATCCGGCCCGAGTCCAAAGAGGCCGTCGACGAGCTGCACCGGCTCGATGTCCGCGTGGCCATGATCACCGGGGACGCTCGGCAGGTGGCCGAATCGGTGGCTGGGCGCCTTGGGATCGACGAGGTGTTCCCCGAGGTCCTGCCCGAGGAAAAGGACCGGACCGTGGCCGAGCTCCAGTCCCGGGGCCAGCAGGTGGCCATGGTCGGGGACGGCGTGAACGACGCCCCCGCTCTGGCCCGGGCGGACGTGGGGATCGCCATCGGCGCCGGCACCGACGTGGCCATCGAGTCAGCCGGCGTCGTCCTCGCCTCGGACGATCCCCGAGCGGTGATCGACGTGATGCGCCTGTCGAGGGCCTCGTACCGGAAGATGGTCCAGAACCTCGCGTGGGCAGCCGGGTACAACGTGGTGGCCATCCCCGTCGCGGCCGGCGTACTCGCCTGGGCGGGGATCACCCTCGGTCCGGCCGTCGGCGCCTTTCTCATGAGCCTGTCCACCATCCTGGTGGCCCTCAACGCCCAGCTCCTCCGCCGCCTCCGGCTCGGGCGCGCCTGAAGCGAGACCCTCCCGGTAAACTAGGGGGACCGTGGTCACCATCGCTCACATCTCCGATCCCCATGTGGGCTCGCCCTACTTCGTGCCGAACCTCATGAACCGGGTGATCGTGGAGATCAATGAGCTCGAGCCGGACGTGGTGGTGTGCACCGGGGACTTCACGAACTTCGGCTATCGCCAGGAGTTCAAGACCGCCGTGGCGTACCTCGACCGGTTCGCGGCCCCCGTTCACTCGGTCCCCGGGAACCACGACGCCCGCAACGTCGGATACGTGCACTTCGAGGAGCTCATCGGTCCCCGGCACTGGTCGGTCGACGTCGAGGGGGTCCGCATGGTCGGGGCCGACTCGAGCGAGCCGGACCTCGACCATGGCCAGATCGGCAGGGAGCGGTACGAGTGGATCCGCGAGCAGTTCGCGGCGCCCGCCGACTACCGGATCTTCGCCCTGCACCACCACCTCATCCCCGTGCCGGGGACGGGCCGGGAGCGCAACATCGTGTACGACGCGGGTGACCTCCTCGAGGTCCTGATCCGCGCCGGCGTTCAGCTCGTGCTCACCGGCCACAAGCACGTCCCGTACGTGTGGCGGCTGGAGAGCCTGTACGTGGTGAATGCGGGGACCTGCGCCTCGCTCCGTCTGCGCGGTCACACGAAACCGTGCTACAACGTGATCGAGATCGAGGGGGACGAGGTGCGGATCCACCGCCGGTACCCCTTCGGAGGCTCCACCCTCAACGCCCACTATTCGATCTCCAGCGGCGAGGAGCATGTTCGGGAGCTCGAGCTGCTCACGCCCGAGCCCCGAGCCGACGTGCCGCTGGTGACCGAGTAGTCAGCCCGGAGGACGCGTGATCGAGACCCTGGTGCTCGTCGACGGCGAGCACTACCCACCGACCACCCGATGGGCCCTTCAGACGGCCAGAGCCGAGGGCCTCGACGTGGTGGCCTGCCTGTTCGTGGGCGGGACGGAGAAGGTCGCCCCCGGCGAGCTCCCCGACCTCGGCCCCGTGCCGGTCGAGGCGGCCGGACCGGACCTGGTGGGCTCGGTGCGTGACGCGATCCGGCGGCACGGGCCGGAGGCGGTGCTCGACCTGTCGGACGAGCCCGTCCTGGGCTATCGGGAGCGGGCCCTGGTGGCCTCCGCCGCACTGGCCGAGGGCGTGCGGTACATGGGCGCCGACTTCTCGCTGGTGCCTCCGATCGACGGGCCGCCCCTCGGCTCTCCCACCCTGGCGGTGATCGGGACCGGGAAGCGGACGGGGAAGACCGCCGTGGCCGGCGAGGCGGCCCGGACCGCCGCCCGGGCCGGCCTCTCCCCGGTCGTGGTGGCCATGGGTCGGGGAGGGCCCCCCGAGCCCCTGGTGGCGGAGGCCGGATCCGTGAGCCTGGAACGGCTCCTGACCCTCGTAATGGAGGGCCACCACGCTGCCAGCGACTACCTCGAGGACGCCCTCACCACCGGCGTGCCCACCGTGGGGGCCCGGCGGGCCGGGGGCGGCCTGGCCGGGAGGCCGTACGCCTCGAACGTTCGGGAGGCCGCCCGGCGGGCCGAAGAGCTCGACCCGGGCCTGGTGATCCTGGAGGGGAGCGGGGCCGCGGTGCCTCCGGTGCCCTGGGACGCGGGCGTCCTGGTGGCCCCGGCCGACCTGCCTGAGGAGTTCCTTCGGGGCTACCTGGGCCCCTACCGGGTCTTGCTGTCCGACCTCGTAGTGTTTACAATAGGAGCTGGCCCGGACGTCGGGCCCCAGGAACTTTCCGTCCTTATATCCCACGTACGAGGGCTTCGTCCGGACGCACGGACGATCGTGGTCGATCTCTATCCCGTGCCTCTGGAGGAAGTCGGGGGGAAAAAGGTGTTCTTCGCGACTACCGCTCCGCTGGCCGCCGGGCCCCGCCTGGTGTCGTCCCTCGAGGAGACTCACGGCGCCTCCGTGGTGGGCATCACCCACCGTCTCGGGGATCGGGCCGGGCTGGCCGAGGACCTCGAAGCGGCGCCGCCGTTCGACGTGCTGGTCACCGAGCTGAAGGCGGCGGCCGTGGACGTGGCGGCCCGGGCTGCGCTGGACCGCGGGGCTGAGGTCGTGTTCGCCGACAACCGAGCCGTGACGATCGAGGGGGATCAGGACCTCTCGGAGCTGCTCCTGGAGACTGCGCAGCTGGCCGTTGAGAGGGCACGCCACCGATGAGACGAGGCAAGCGAAGCGCCCACATCATCATCTCGGACCGGGACCCCGGGCTCCCGTACTCGAAGGGGCTGATGGCGTCCCAGGTCATGGTGAGCGGGCTGTCCCCGTACCGCTCCTACAAGGTGGCCGAGCGGATCGAGGACGAGCTGGTGGAACGGGGGGTTCGGTCCCTCACCACCGAGGAGCTCCAGGCCCTGGCCGTGCGGGTGATCGAGGACGAGGCCGGAGAGCGGTACGCCAGGAATTTCGTGCGGTGGCAGGGTGTTGCACGTCTTGACGTCCCCCTGGTGCTCCTGATCGGCGGGGCTACCGGGGTTGGGAAGTCAACCATCGCCACCCAGATCGCCGCCCGGCTGGGCGTGGTCCGGGTCATCCCCTCCGACTCGGTGCGGGAGGTCATGCGGGGCCTGTTCTCGAGGGAGCTCATGCCGACGCTGTACACCTCGTCCTTCGACGCGGACTCGGCGCTCCGGGAGCCGCCGGCCCGGGCCGCCGACCGGGTGATCGTGGGGTTCCGCGAGCAGACGGCGGCGGTGGCGGTGGGCCTGAGGGCGCTGATCGAACGATCCGCGATCGAGGGGACCAGCTCGATCATCGAGGGGGCGCACGTCGTGCCCGGCTTCCTCGACGTGGAGCGGTTCGCCGATCGTGTGCTGGCCGTCCCCGTCGTGGTGACGGTGGAGGAGGAGGAGGTGCACCGGAGCCACTTCCATGCCCGGTCCGCGGACTCCTCGGCTCGGCCGTTCGACAGGTACCTGAGCAACTTCGACAACATCAGACGAGTGCAGAAGTACATCAAGAGCCAGGCCCTGTCCCACGACTGGCCGGTGATCGCCTCGTACAGCCTGGACCAGACGATCGCCGCGATCATCGACCTCGTTGTTGACCGGGCCACGGAACGGCTGGCCCAGGGGGACAAGCGGCCCGAGCCGGTGCTGGAGCTCGAAGGAGGGAAGACCCGATGAGGCTGTTCCTGGACACCGGGAACATCGAGGAGATCCGGGAGATCAACCGGTGGGGCGTGCTGTCGGGGGTAACCACGAACCCGACGCTGATCTTCAAGGAAGGGATGGATCCCGAGCAGGTTTGGAAGGAGATCCTGGCCGAGGTCGACGGCGATGTCTCCCTGGAGACCACCGAGCCCGAGGCCGCGGCCATGTACGAGGAGGGGAAGCGCCTGGCGACGTTCGCGGACAACGCCGTGGTCAAGGTCCCGATGACCCCCGCGGGGCTGGAGGCCGGGAGACGGCTCGCCGACGACGGGGTCCGGATCAATGTGACCCTGGTGTTCTCGCCGGCCCAGGCCATCCTGGCCGCGGAGATCGGCGCCTACATCGTGTCGCCGTTCCTCGGCAGGATCGATGACGCCGCGGCGGACGGGATGCACGCCCTGCGGCAGATCTGCGAGATCTACGACGTCCAGGGCTACCAGACCCAGGTGCTGGCAGCGTCCCTCCGGCACCCCATGCACGTGGTCGAGTCGGCCCTGTGCGGGGCCGACATCGCCACGATGCCGTACGACGTGTTCACCAAGCTCGTGAGGCACCCCCTCACCGACGCCGGGGTGGAGAAGTTCACCTCGGACTGGCGTGAGCTGAGGCGCACGCTGGGCAAGGAAGGAGAGTAACCGTGTCAACCACAGACAAATCGGTGCTCGAGCAGAAGGTCCTGCCCGAGCTCCAGCAGATCGCCTCCTCCCTGGGCGTCCAGGGGTATCAGCGGCTGAAGAAGGCCGATCTGATCGACGCCATCGTCGACCGGGCCAACGGGGAGCGAGCCGAGGCCAAGGGCGCCGAGGCCACGGGCGAGGAGGCGGAGCGGAAGGCCGAGGCCCCCACCCCCGCTCGGGACGAGGCCCCGGCCCAGACGTCCCCGCGCGAACGGGGGCGCGACCGCGACCGGGGGCCCCGCAG
>JBOGVU010000096.1:0-9173 GCA_050692915.1 Actinomycetota bacterium
GCCGCCCGCAGCGCGGGCGGCCGGTCAGGGAAGTCACCGGCGGGCAGTCCTACCGGCTGGATAGGTCGCGGAGCTTCTTCTCGATCGCGTCCATGGACTCGCCGGTCCGCTCCTTGATCGTCCCCACGACCTGGTCCCACTTGCCTTCGGTCCGGTCGAGGTCGTTGTCGGACAGCGCGCCCCAGGCCTCCTTGACCCGGCCGCGCATCTGGTCCCACTTGCCCTCGAACCGGAGCCGCTCGTCGGTGTGGTCGGTCATCGTGCGTCCTCCTCCCCTTGGTGGTCCCTAGGTACCCTGCGTTCGGGCCGGTCAAACGGCGGCGGCCAGGCGGCGGAGCGCGGCCACGTCCCGGCCGTGCTCACCCTCGTGACCCTTGGTCTCTACCAGGACCGTGGCCTCCCGCAGCAGCGGGTCGGCCAACAGGGCCCGGCCTCGCCGATCATCCCCAGCCCAGGGTGCTCGTGGCGGTCGAGTCGCGACCCCCGGGGGGCCCGGGCGTCGTTCCCGTGGACCAGGCCCAGCCGTCCGGCCAGGCCGATGTCCCGGAGCTCGTCGAGCGGCGTCCGGGCCAGGTCGGGGTCGTCCAGGGGGTACCCGGCGGCGAACAGGTGGCAGGTGTCCAGGCACAGCCCCACCCGCTGGTGATCCACGGCCGCAAGGAGCTCGGCGGCCTCGGGGATGGTGGAGGCCACGGCCCCGGCGCCCCCGGCGGTGAGCTCCAGGAGAACCGGTGGGCCACCGAGCGACGCCATCTCGCGGACGGCCTCGGCGGCCCTGGCCACGGCCTCCTCGCGCTCGCCGGCACCGCCCGCCCCGGCGTGGACCACCAGGCCATCGGCGCCGATCGCCGCCGCGGCTCCCAGCTCGGCGATGGCCAGGTGGATCGAGCGCCGGTGGAACGCCGGGTCCGGCGAGGCCACATTGATCAGGTACGTGCTGTGCACGAACACCGCCTCGACCGAAGACCTGTCGAGTCGTTCTCGGAACTCGTCGACGGCCGAGTGCCGGAGGGACGGCGGCGACCAGGCTCGCGGGTTCGACGCGAAGATCTGGATGGCGTCGGCCCCGATGGCCTCGGCGTAGTCGACGGCCCGGGCCAGGCGCCCCCGGGTGGGGACGTGTGCCCCGAACCTCATCCGCCTCCGATGAAGATCTTGACCGTCTGGCCCGCCTCGACGATGGTTCCGGCTTTCGGGAGTTGGCCGACGACCTGATCGCCGGTCGAGCCGGGTAGCTGCTGCGTGTCGACCACCAGTCCCAGGCCCTCGAGGTGGGCTCGCGCCTGGGCGCTGGGCATCTCCAGCACGTTCGGCATCGGGAACCGGCGTGGTCCCTTGGAGACCACGATGGTCACGGTTCCGCCCTCGCGCACCGTTTCCTGGGCGGCCGGCTGCTGGCTGATCACCTGGCCCAGTGGGACCTGGGTGGAGAACTCCTCCACCACCCGCACCGACAGGTTCGCGGCCTGGAGGATCGCGGCGGCCTCGGACTCTGCCAGGCCGACCACCTCGGGTATGGCCACCGGCGTCCGGCCCCGACTGACCGTGATCGTCACCGGGCGGCCCACCTCGTGGGTCGCGTCGGGGTCGGGGCTCTGCTCGATGACCCGGCCCTGGGGGACGGTGTCGTGGTACGCCTTCTCCACCCGGACCTCGAAGCCTGCGTTGGTCAGGGCCGCCTGCGCCGCCTCCCGGGTGTCGCCGGTGACGTTCGGGACCGGGACGAGGTTGGGCCCCAGTGACAGGATCACCGAGAGCCGGTCGCCCTCCTCGGCCTCGCTGCCGGGATCGAGGCTCTGGCTGACGATCCGGTTCGCCGGCACGGTGGAGGAGTACTCCTCGCCGGTGGCCACCAGCTCCACGCCGGCCCGGCCGGCCTCGGCCTGGGCCGTGCGGAGCGTGTCGCCGAGGACGTCCGGCACCGTGGTCGGGTGGGGGATCACGAACTCCCACGAGCCCCACGCGAGTGCCGCCACCACCGCCACGATCCCCAGCCACCGGAAGATCCGACCGGCCCGCTGCCGGCGGCGCTGCTTGGGGGACACCGCCCGAGGGATCGTCACCGTGGCCAGGCGGTCGGCCGGGGTCTCCTCGGCCGGCGCGACCGAGGCGGCCAGCTCGGACAGCGGAGCGGCCGGGGGCAGCTCGTCGGTGGCCCGAGCCAGGTCGGCCCGCATCGTCCGGGCCTCGGCCGTGCGGCGGCCCCGGTCGCGCTCCGTGGCGTTCAGCACCACCCGGTCCAGGGCCACCGGCACCATCGGGTTGGCGTGGCTCGGCGGCGGGACCCGCTCCCGGAGGTGCTTGTAGGCGATGGCCACCGAGGTCTCCCCGCTGAACGGCACCTGGCCGGTCAGCAGCTCGTATAGCACGATCCCGGTGGCGTACAGGTCGGTCCGCGGGTCGGCCGGCTGTCCCTCGATCTGCTCCGGGGCCAGGTACTGGACCGTCCCGGTCACCGTTCCCGGCGCGTGGCTGACCCGGGAGTCGGCGAACGCCCGGGCCAGGCCGAAGTCCCCGACCTTCGGCTCGCCGTCCGACGAGCGGATCAGGATGTTCTCTGGCTTGATGTCGCGATGGACGATGCCCTGGGCGTGGGCGTGCTCCAACGCGGACAGGACCTTGGTCACCACCTCGACGGCCTGGGCCGGCTGGAGGCTCCCGTCGCGCATCAGGATGGTCCGCAGGTTCGGCCCCCGGATGAACTCCATCACCATGAAATAGGTCCCCTGGGTCTCGCCCCAGTCGTGCACGGCCACGATGTTGGGGTGGCCGAGCATGGCGGCGGAGCGGGCTTCACGGCGGAAGCGCTCGATGAACCCCGGGTCGTCGGCCAGCGAGGTGTGCAGCATCTTCAGCGCCACCTCGCGGTCGAGGACGGGGTCGTGAGCCCGGTACACCTCGCCCATCCCGCCTGCGGCGATGCGGGCGAGGATCTGGTACCGGCCGTCGACGGTCGTCTCAATCATCGAAGCCTCGAGTGGGGAGCGGCCTGTGGCCATTGTAGGGGCCGAGATCGGCTCCGACACGGAAGGTGGCAGGATATCGTGCGGATGTCTGAGATCGAGAACTACCAGGACGCCTTCCACAGCATCGAGCGGGAGGTCGAGGAGGGGCGGGCGGACCTCTCCGCCCTGGGGTTCTGGCGGCTGGTCCGGCAGGTCAAGCGGGACCCCGCCCTGGCCCGCCACTGGGCCGAGGAGGTCGGCCGGATCGACCGGGTGGCCTTCGAGCGGTGGATCCGGCCCCGGTTCCCCGTATGGCTCGGGAACGCGGTCCTGCTGGCGGGCACGGCGGTCCTGGTGGCGTTCGTCCCCCTGGCGGTGGCCCTGGCCCGCGACGCCGCCTCGCCCGAGCCCGTCCTTTCCGGCCTGATGCTCCTGGCGGCCGCCGGCGGACTGTCGGTCACCCTCCACGACCCGGCCCACTGGGTGGTGGGCCGCCTGGCGGGGATCAGGTTCACCTCGTACTTCTTCGACGGGCCCCTGCGGATCCAGCCGGGGATCAAGGTGGACTACGCCTCCTACCTCCGGGCCCCGCCGAGGGCCCGGGCGTGGATGCACGCCAGCGGCGCGGTGGCCTCGAAGGTGGCCCCGTTCGCGGTGTTCGCCGCGGCCTACCTGCCCCACCGGACGGCCGACTACGACCTGTTCCCGCCCTGGGCGATGTGGGGGATGCTGGCCATGGGCGTCTTCCAGATCGTCACCGACCTCACCTTCTCCAGGACGAAGTCGGACTGGAAGAAGGTCGGCCGGGAGCTCCGGGTGGGACGGGCCCAGCGGGCCTGACCGGGCCGGTCTGGTACGATCGAGACGAAGACGAGGAGACCGGGGAGCTCGGGCGAACCGAGCTGAGAGGCCGGCTGTGATGCGCCGGCGACCCGCCAACCGGCCCGGTAATGCGGGCCAGGGAGAGCGGGCCGCGAGAGCGGCCCTTTTCGTGCCATGGCCACGACCGAGGAACGTACCCAGACGGACCCGCTGGTGATCGCGGGCCGACCGTTCGGCTCACGGATCATCGTGGGGACCGGCAAGTTCGGGTCGTTCGAGGTGATGCGGGACGCCCTGGAGGCCTCTGGGACCGAGATGGTCACGGTGGCGCTCCGGCGGGTGGACCTCGAGGCCACCGGCGGGCCGGACATCCTCGAGTACATCCATCCCGACCGGTACCTGCTGCTGCCGAACACCAGCGGGGCCGTGGACGCCGACGAGGCCGTCCGCCTGGCCCACCTGGCCCGGGCCGCCGGGATGCCGCCGTGGGTGAAGCTCGAGGTGACGCCGGAGCCGCGGTACCTCCTGCCGGACGCTGTCGAAACGCTCCGGGCCGCCGAGCGCCTGGTGGCCGACGGCTTCACCGTCCTGCCGTACATCGGGGCCGACCCGGTCCTGGCGAAGCGTTTGGAGGAGGCCGGGTGCTCCACCGTGATGCCGCTGGGGTCGTGGATCGGCTCGAACCGAGGGATCCGAACGCGAGACGCGGTGCAGATCATCGTGGAGCAGGCCACCGTGCCGGTGGTGGTCGATGCGGGACTGGGGGCGCCGTCGCACGCCGCGGAGGCCATGGAGATGGGATGCGACGCGGTCCTGGTGAATACGGCCATCGCCGTTGCCGCCGACCCCGTCGAGATGGCCCGGGCCTTCCGGCTCGGTGTGGAGGCCGGACGGAAGGCGTTCCTGGCCGGCCGGGCGCCGGAGCGGAGCGACGCCGAGGCGTCCAGCCCGCTGACGGGGTTCCTGGAGAAGCTGGCCACCTCGCAGACCGATCCGGGGTTCACCGAGCCATGAGGATCGAGCAACTGTCCGACCTGGCCGCGCCATTGACGGAGCGGGACGGCTTCGAGGAGCCGTGGCCGACCGCCACGTTCGCCGCGGCGCTGGCCCGCCTGCCGGTCGACGACCTGCTGGCCGTGGCCCACGGCGCGTCGGATGCCCGGGTGGACCGGGCCCTGGGGACCGAGCCGCTGGAGCGGACCCTCGAGGATCACGCCGCCCTCCTGTCGCCGGCGGCGGGGGATCGGCTGGAGGACCTGGCCCGGGCGTCGCGGCGGCTCACCCTGGCTCGGTTCGGCCGGACCATGCACCTGTACGCGCCGGTGTATCTGTCGAACGAGTGCCTGACCACGTGCGGCTACTGCGGGTTCGCGCGGAACCTTCCGGTGGCCCGGAAGACGCTCGGCGAGGCCGAGGCGCTCCGGGAGGCCCGCCACCTCCTCGATCAGGGGTTCCGATCGTTGCTGCTGCTGACCGGGGAGCACCAGCGGCTCACCGGGGCGGAGTTCCTGGAGCGCCACATCCGGGTGCTGTCGGCGGTGGTCCCGTCGATCGCCATCGAGGTGCAGGTGTGGGGCCAGGCCGAGTACCGGCGGCTCCGCGACGCCGGGTGCGAGGGCGTGGTGATCTACCAGGAGACCTACGATCCCGCCCGGTATGCCGAGGTCCACCTGGCCGGGCGGAAGCGCGATTACCGGTGGCGGCTCCTGGGGCCGGAGCGGGCGGCCCGGGCCGGGATGCGCCGGATCGGCGTCGGCGCTCTCCTGGGGCTCCACGACGACTGGCGGTTCGAGGCCATCGTGCTGGCCGCCCACGCCCGGTTCCTGATCCGCCGGCACTGGCGGTCGCAGGTCACCGTGTCGGTGCCCCGGATCCGCCCCTCGGCCAGCGGGTTCCAGCCCCGGGTCGAGGTGAGCGACCGTGACCTGACGCAACTGGTGGCGGCGCTGCGGCTATCCCTGCCTGACGCGGGGCTGGTCCTGTCGACCAGGGAGCCGCCGGAGCTTCGCGACGGCCTCCATCGGATCGGGATCACCCACACCAGCGCTGGGTCCCACACCGAGCCGGGGGGGTACGAGGAGCCAGGCGGCGCCGAGGAGCAGTTCGAGGTGGCCGACCACCGCTCCCCGGCCGAGGTAGCGGCATCGCTGCGGGCCACGGGCTACGACCCGGTGTGGGAGGACCCCTCGCTGGTGCCCGGCGTGGCCCGCGGTCTCCAGCCGGCCCGTTCCTGACGTGCGGGTCACGGCGAACGGGCGGACGTTCGAGATCGACGAGCCGACCACCGTGGCGGCGTTCGTCCGGTCCCGGGACCTCGATCCTCGCTACGTGGTCGTCGAGTGGAACGGGGAGCCGCTGGAGCGGGCCAGGTACGAGGAGGTCGAGCTCGCCGACGGGGACCGGCTCGAGCTGGTCCGGGCGGTAGCTGGGGGATCGTGAAGCTCTCGGAGCGCCGGGAGCGGCTGGCGGCGGCCCGGCTGTACGTGGTCACCGGGGCCCGCCCGGACCTGGGAGAGTTCCTGGGCGCGATCCTCGAGGCCGGCGTTGACGTGATCCAGCTCCGGGAGAAGGAGGCCGAGGCCGGCGACCTGCTCCGATGGGGCGAGACCTTCCGCGAGGCCGGTGTGCGCCACGGCGCGCTGTTCATCGTCAACGACCGGCCCGACGTGGCCTTCGCCCTCGACGCCGACGGGGTGCACCTCGGCCAGAACGACCTGCCGCCGAAGCTGGCCCGGGAGATCCTCGGCGACGACGCCATCATCGGGCTGTCCACCCATTCGTCCGAGCAGTGGGACGTCGCCGCGCCCGAGGCCGACTATCTGTGCATCGGGCCGGTGTGGGAGACGCCGACGAAGCCCGGTCGCCCGGCTGCGGGCCTCGACGCGGTCCGCCACGCGGCGAGGAGCGGGGAGGTGCGCCCGTGGTTCGCCATCGGCGGCATCACCGAGGCGAACCTGCCCGAGGTGCTCTACGCCGGCGCCACCCGCATCGTCGTCGTCCGCGCCGTGACCACGGCCGCGGACCCGGCCGCCTCCGTGCGGGCGCTGGTGGATCGCCTGTCTACCGTAGCCAGGTCTTGACCATCACCTTGAGGAAGTTCCAGCCGTACTTGAACGGCCGGGGCTTCTTCGTCTCTCCGCTGGCCCTGGCCCGGACGGTGATGGGGACCTCCTTGATGGTGGCTCGGTGGCGGAGGGCCTCGATGATGACCTCGCTGGTCCAGAACTGGTCCTGACGCAGGATCAGCTTCTGCAGCGTCTCCGCCCGGATGGCCCGGTACCCGTTCGACACGTCGGTGATGCGCGTGCCGGTCATCAGCGTGGCCAGCCCGGACAGCACCAGCACGCCCAGGTGGCGGACGCGGCTCTCCTTCTCGAACGTCCCCAGGACCCGGGACCCCTGGACCATGTCGGCCTCGCCCCGGAGGATCGGCTCCACGAGGAGAGGCAGCTCCGCGGGATCGTGCTGGCCGTCCGCGTCCAGCGAGGCCACCACCACCGCGTCCAGGCGGAGGCCGAGCTCGTATCCGACCCGGATGGCCTGCCCCCCGCCGCGGCGGATCGGGAGCCGGGCCACCAGCGCGCCGGCCGCAAGGGCAGCGGCCTCGGTGTCGTCACCGCTGGCGTCGTCCACCACCAGCGGGACCACGGGGTGCCCGTCGACCTTCTCCGGCATGGCCCCCAGGACCGACGGGAGGTTGTCGGCCTCGTTGTGAGCGGGGAGAACCACCACCACCCGGTCGCCTGCGGGGAGGGCCTCGACCTCCTCGGCGGGCAGGGAGCGCGTGCCCATCCACTCCATCAGGAGCTGGAAGTCCCGCCTGACCAGGTCGGTCTCGGTCGTGTTGCGCAGGATCAGCAGCAGCAGCACCACGTTGCCGAAGAGGAGCACGGCCAGGAGCCGCCTGCCGCCGCCCTCGCGGAAGTTGAATACGTTGAACAGCGGATCAAAGAGCCCCGGGGCAACGGCGAGGAGCCCCAGGCCGAGGGCCAGCGTGCCAGAGATGATCAGGTTCAGCCGGGTGATCCGGCGCCGCCGGAACCGCGCGATGGCCGAGACCAGCAGCAGGGCTGCGAACACCCCGCCGAGGATGCGGAGGGCGATCACGCTACGGGGAGGCCGGCAGGGGCTCCCGGGCCCGCCACCGGATGCGGGGGAGGATCCGGTCGGGGATGACTCGGTCCCGGTACCGCTCGATCGCCTCGAACGTCGACTCGATCAGCGTCTCGGATAGGTAGTGGGGCTGGAGCCCCAGGTCGAGCAGCTTCGTGTGGGTGGGGTTGTAGTAGTGCTCCTCGGCTTCCACCCTGGGGTCCTCCAGCCCTCGGACTTCGACCTGGAGGCCGTACTCGCGGCCGGCCCGGGCCACCAGCGTGGCAAGCTCCGTGACCGAGAACATCTCGGTGAACTGGTTGAACACTCGGTACTCGCCCGGGACGGGCGGGTTCGTGGCCGCGAGCTCGACGCACCGGATCGTGTCGAGGATGTTCAGGTACCCCCGCGTCTGTCCCCCCTTGCCGTACACGGTGAGCGGGTGGCCGATGACGGCCTGGAGGCAGAACCGGTTCAACGCGGTGCCGAAGACCTCGTCGTAGTCGAACCTGGTCAGGAGCCTTTCGTCGCGGGTGGTGTCCTCGGTGTGGATGCCGTACACCACCCCCTGGTTCAGGTCGGTGGCCCGGAGCTCCCAGATCCGGCACGCGAGATGGATGTTCACCGAATCGTGGACCTTCGACGCATGGTAGAAGGAGCCGGGCTGCTTCGGGAACGGGAGGACGTCGGCGCGGCCCTTGTGCCGGACCTCGATGAACCCCTCCTCGATGTCGATGTTCGGCGTCCCGTACTCGCCCATGGTGCCCAGCTTCACCATGTGGGCGTCGGGCGCCAGGTCGCGCATGGCGAACAGGACGTTGAGCGTTCCCACCACGTTGTTGTACTGGGTGAACACGGCGTGCTCGCGGGAGGCCATCGAGTACGGGGCCGAGGGCATCTCGCCGTAGTGGACCACGACCTCCGGCTCGAAGCCGCGGAACACGGACTCGACCACCTCGTGGTGGCACAGGTCGCCCATGGTCACGCCGAGCCGGCGTCCGGCGACCTCCTGCCACGCCCGGGCCCGGGCCTCCAGGCTCTCCGCGATCGGGGTGAGGGAGTCCGTGCCGGCCTCCCGGTGGGCCCGGCGGCGCAGCTCGTTGTCCACGAGGTGCACGTCGTGACCCAGCCGCGAGAAGTGCATCGCGGTGGGCCAGCCGAGATACCCGTCACCACCGAGGATCAGGACGCGCATTTGGGGCTTCCTCCGGTCTTCGGAGGCCATATTCTAGGGCACCCGTGACCCCCCCTCGCCGCACCCTGGCCGTGCTGGCGGCCTGCGCCGCGCTGGCCGCGGCGTGCACCGAGGCGGCC
>JBOGVU010000097.1:0-9160 GCA_050692915.1 Actinomycetota bacterium
CCGCCCCTTCCGGTGTCCGGATCCGGCGCCCGGGAACCGCCGGGCGCCTCGCGGTGTATGGGGGATGAAGACGTGGGGGGCCCGACCGACGAGTCCGAGCTCGTGTCGCGCGCGGCGCGCGGTGAGGTCCCGGCCTACGAGGAGCTGGTGCGCAGGTACCAGGGCATCGCCCATCGGACGGCCTACGTGATCACGGGGGGAGCCGCCCAGGCGGACGACGCGGCCCAGGTCGGTTTCGTCAAGGCCTACCGGGCGCTGGGTCGCTTCGACCGGACACGTCCGTTCCGGCCGTGGCTGCTCCGGATCGTGGCCAACGAGGCCCGTAACCTGCGGCGGGCGGAAGGACGGCGGGTGGCGCTGGAGCTCCGGGCGGTCCGGGAGCCCGAGGAGGCGCCCCCGTCGCCCGAGGCGGAGGCCGCGGCTCGCGAGCGGCGGGAGGAGCTGTTGGCGGCGGTGAACGGGTTGGCCGAGGGGGATCGAGAGGTCATCGCCATGCGGTACTTCCTGGAGCTGACGGAGACGGAGATGGCCGTCACGCTGGGCGTGGCGGCGGGGACCGTGAAGTCTCGTCTCTCCCGGGCGTTGGGACGGCTCCGGGTGGTCATGGAGACCTCGGCCGGGGAGCGCGCCGATGGCTGACGTCGCCCTGGAACGCGATCTCCGCGAGCTCGGCCGGCAGGTGGCCTGGCCGCCGCCGCCCGACGTGGTCTCCTCGATCCGCGACCGGCTCGAGGGGGCGCCCGTGGTGCCGCTCCCCGCCCGGCGACCTCGCCGGGTGGCGGTGCTGGCCGCCGCGGCGGTGCTCGTGCTGGCCGGCCTCCTGGCATTCTCGCCGGGGATCCGGGCCGCCCTCCTCGACCTGTTCCGCCTCCCCGGCGCGCGGATCGAGGTGGAGCCAACCCCCTCGCCGGTCCCGATGGCGCCACGGGCGCTGGAGGACCTGGTGCCGGGCGAGCGCGTCACGCTGGACCGGGCCCGACAGGAGGCCGCGTTCCCGGTCGCGTTCCCCACGGCTCTCGGACCTCCCGACGGCGTGGTCCTCGCCGGCGCCGGTGACGGCGCCGTGGTCTCGCTGGCGTGGCGGGCTCGCCCCGGCCTGCCCGCCGCCGAGGAGACCGGCTATGCCTTCCTCCTCACCGAGTTCCGGGCTCGACCCCCGGAGGACCTGGTCAAGAAGGTCTCCGAGGGGGAGCAGGTGGTGCCGGTGGTGGTGGGCGGGGAACAGGGCTACTGGGTCGAGGGGCCGCACGCGGTCACCCTGGAGCGGTACGGCGCGATCGTGGAGGACCGCCCCCGGCTGTCCACCAGCAGCCTCCTGTGGACCCGGGACGGCGTGCTCCTCCGCCTGGAGGCCGACGTCAGCCTGGCCGAGGCGCTGCGCCTGGCCCGGTTGATCCGATAGCGACCGGGGACCCGCCGAGGTCGGCCACCAGCTCGCGCTCGGCCCGAAGCTCCCGGGTGGTCGGCTCGAGGGTGATCCGGTCCACGGCCACGAGCCGCGCGGGGGCGCCCTCGAAGTACAGGACCTCCGCGGCCAGGGGGAGGGGCTCGTCGATCAGGAACGTGTCCAGCCCGCCTCCTCCCGCACTGCCGGTCCGGAGGAACAGCGTCCCGTCTTGGACCTCGGAGCCGAACCGGTGGAAGTGCCCGGAGATCACCAGCGGGACCCGACCGGCCATGGCCCGGGCCATGCGGTCGTCGTGCACGGCCAGGATGTCGGGGGCGTCGTCGGCGAACGCGTCGGCCAACCCCGCTCCGCCCTCGGCCAGGGCCTCCTCGATCTCCTCGTCGGTGTACGTGGGGTTCCGGTTCGGCGTGAACAGCGGGTGGGCAGCGCCGGCGATCGTGATGCCCTCGACGGTGATGGTTTCCTCGCTGAGGGTCTCGCCGTTCGGCAGGTTCTCGATCTGGACGGCCACCGATGTGGAGTCGTGGTTCCCCCGGACGAAGATGTAGGGAACCCCGAAGCCCGGGATCCGGTCGAGGATCGTTCCCTCCACCGGGCTCCCGAACGAGGTGATGTCGCCGGTGTCCACGACCAGGTCGGCCTGGAACGTGTCGGCGAGCTGCTGGGCGAAGTCCATGCCCAGCGGCGAGGCGTGGATGTCGGAGATATGGAGAATCACGGTGGCGTCGAGGGTGGGAGCCGGCTGGGCGGCCAGCTCCCCGTAAGCGCTGACCGTTCCCCGAACCAGGCGGTCGAGCTCGGCCCGGAACGCTGCGATCCTGGCGCCTGCCTCCTCGATCGGCCCGATGAGTCCGGGGGCCAGGCGGAGCGATCCGGTGTACACGGGCTCCCGGAACGCCTCGGGCCGGTAGGTGGCCCAGGTGACCCCTCCCAGCGCCGTCACGAACAGCGTGCCGGATGCCAGCGCCCCGACCACGGCCTCACGGCGGCGCCGGAACACCGCCAGGCCGGCCACGGCCGCCCCGGCCACGGCGAAGGCCCACACCCGGACTGCGTATGAGCGGAACGCGTCGGCCCCGGCCCGCTCGACCAGCAGGACCAGCGACTCCACGCTCCGCTCCCGGACCAGCGCCGAGAGCCGGTCGGGGTCGATCGACTGGAGGGTGGCCCGCAGCGTGAGGGGGGCCAGGTGCGTGTCCGCCCGGATCACGCCGAGTGGAGGGAGGGCGATCTCCGTGGTGGCCGGTCCCGGCAGGGCCTGGAACTCAACCGTGAAAGGGCCGATCGGGTACCGGAGGCGGCCGGCCAGCAGGAGGGCCAGGGTGGCACCTGCGGCGCCCACGGCGAGCACGGTCAGCGCACGGAGGATGACGAGGCGGGGACGCTCGGGCACGCACCTAGCATGGCGCACCGGGGCTGGGGTGTCCGCGGTGTACGCTTTTCCTTGAAGGGGATGTAGCTCAGTCGGAAGAGCGCCTGGTTTGCAACCAGGAGGTCGCCGGTTCGAATCCGGTCATCTCCACAAGAAGGCCGATATCAGAAACACATCCTGCCTCCGCCGGACCTCCTCGAAGAAGGCTTGGTTTGAACCCGCCGCTGAATCTCCACTTCCGACCGTAAACGGAACCCCCCATCCTGGGCGTATATGTCACGGATGGACGAGGTCGTGACGTTGGCTCGAGGGCCGCATAGGCGCGCCCTGGGATCCTCACATGGCGATGACTTCGAGGCGTTATTCGCGGACCATCACGAGGCGCTGCTCCGGGCGTTGTGGCTCGTTACTCGCAACCGCCACGATGCGGAGGAGGTCATGCAGGATGCCTTCCTCGCGCTTTGGGCACGGTGGGAGAGCGTAGCCGGGGGGCCCAACGCCACCGGATATCTGTATCGGACAGCGATGAACGTTTGGAGGAGCCGCTTGCGTCGTGCGGCGGTCGCGGTCCGGAAGGTGATCCATCAGATTCCACCAGACGACGAGATCACGGCTTTGGAACAGCGGGATTCCGTTGTGCGTGCCCTCGGGCCGCTTCCGCCCCGGCAACGGGCCGCGATCGTCCTGATGGACGTCCTGGACCTTTCCTCGGAGCAGGCAGGCGAGATGCTGAAGATTCGGCCGGCGACCGTTCGCGTGCTGGCCGCTCGGGCAAGAGCCACGCTGGCGAAGGAGATGGGTGATCGCGATGACTGACGTGCGGAAGCGACTTCGTCGGGCGAGCGGGCACATGACCCTGCCCGATCGCGCCTTCGAGCGGATGCTCGATCGGAGGGATCGCAAGCGGCGACAGGAGCAGATCGCGGCGGCCATCGTCGCGCTCGGTGTCGCTGTCGTTTTGATCGGCGGTGCGTTGACGCTGCTCTCCGGGCTCCTTCGCGAGACCGCAAGGCCTGGAAGCAGCGAGGGATCGCTGCCAGGTGGAGGTGAAGGTGATTCCGGCCTCCGGGTCTGCATCGAGGGAGCAGGGTACGACTGGGACGAAGTGTGGCCCATCTGGAGCTCGCCCGAGCACCCACCGGAGGACTCGGTGTTCGCCGACCGCGCGTTCTGGCAGGCCTGGCAGGTCTGTCTTGTGGAAACCGGGAACCTGGAGCCGTGGGACGAGCAGAGGATCGCCGAGGAGAACCGCGAGACGCTGAAGTACATGGAGTGCATGCGTGACCGGGGATGGAACCTTCCCGATCCCGAGACTTCGGACAGCCCCATTCATCCCGGCCTTCTGGGTGAGCCTATCGCGGTGCCCGAGGACCCGGAGGCGGCGGCCCGGTACTATCGGGGCTCCGCCGATTGCGGCTTCCCGTTCTACGACGAGGACGACAACCTTCTCCCAACTGGGCGGTTCAAAGGAGTGGGTTGAGGTCCCTGGCGCAAGCCATGCCGAGCTCTTCGAGAACGTCTGGGCCGGCCTCAAGGCCTCCTCACCGATAGCGGGGGAGGATGGAGCCTGCTTACCAGCATGCCGCAGTGGCCCAGCGGCGCTTCGGCCACCCCAGTCTATGGGGCCTGTCCGGTGGCGGCCACAACGACTCTCAGGGGTCCGACATAGTGTCCGGCCGACTCCACCGATCGGTCGGGTCGAGGATCGCCGGTGTCACTCTGCCCAGCGAGCGCTCACAACCTGTGGTCGACTCCGGCCAGTTCGCGCATGCTCGGTCTCATTCCCGGGTATAGAGCGGTTAAGTGCGGTGCCCATCCAGATGGAGGTGGCCATGTGCTACACGTGCGGATGCAAGCTGCCGTATGAGGATCACGGCGACCCGAACAACATCGTCGAGGATGATCTGAAGAAGGCCGGCCAGACGGAGACCATCAAGCGGGCGGGCGTCAAGCAGGCCAAGCTGAATATGGCCGAGCTCATCGAGATCCAGAAGAACCGAGGGGACCTCGAGAGCCCGAAAAAGGACTACAACGGATAGGCGGGGCGAGATGGCAACGATGCACGGCTGGCCGGAGGAATCCCGCGAGGCAGCTCAGCTGGTGATCGACAGGTACGGAGAGCCGGACGAGGAGACCGCCTCGGTGTTGATATGGAACACGCCTGGGCCGTGGAAGCGGATCGTCTCGTATCGAGACTTCGATCCGCATGAGTTCCCCGCTCCCCACACGGACTCGGTGGAATCGTTCCTCCAGCACGCGGTTCCGCCCGGGAAGACCGGCCAGCTGGCTGGGTTCGACGGCAGCGTCGTGATCAACCGCACGCGTGGCGAGCTTTCGGCTCGCTGCCACGACGAGGAAGCCAACTTCCTGGCGCTGAACTTGGCTCACGACATCATCGAGGGGAGGAAGACCGTTCAGGAGGCTCGCGACTACTACGCCCATGAGTTTCTGGCGTATCGGAAGAAGGAGCCGACCCCCTACATGGAGGGCCTGAGGTTCCGGCCCAACGGGGATCGCGACGCGGACGAGCGGGTTCTCTCGGACGAGGACCTGCAGGCGGCCGAGGAAGCAGGCCAGGGCGGGTAAGGGGAGGAGACCATGCGCCCTCGGCCCGCGGACCCCAACGATCGCCTCACTGCCGGCCAGGTTTCCCGGTTCACCGCGATCGTGGCGCTCCTGGCCATCTTCGCCGATGCCGCCGTAGGACACGGCCTCGCCTGGGAGAACGATCCCTACTGGACGTACTGGATCACGAAGACCTTCCTGATCGCCACCATCTTCGGGCTCGGGACCGCCTGGTTCGGGATCGGTGTTGCGCGCGGGGCCATTATCACGGCCGTCCACACCGTCGTCCTGACCCTGTACTACTGGACCCTCTCACCGGTAGGTCTGCCGTCCTCCCCGGAATGGCTCGACCTGGAGCACACCTGGGTCACCGGCCTGCCGATCCACTTCGGCGTCATCTATCTCGGCTACCTGCTTGCCGTCTGGCTGTGGCAACGCCGGGTGCTGAGGGCCTCGGACGAGGGGTCCACGGCCCGCGGGACGTCCGCCCTGCTTACAGCGGTTGCCGTCACGGTGGTCTCCGGGGGTCTGGCCTCCCTGCTCGTGGGCGACTTCCCCGGCATCACCTGGTTCCTGGTGCGCCTGCTTCTGACGGTCCCGTTCCTGCTGTGGTGGTGGGCCTGGGCGGGACGCGATCGAACGGCCGCCCTGGTGGGCGGCATCGTGCTCGCCTTCCTGTGGACGACCTATTCGCAGTTCCTGGGCCCGGTCGGGCTGCCGGACACACCGCTCCGCATCCTCGATGCCTCCCCGCCCCCGGCCACGGTCGAGTGGCTCGATTACCGGCAGCTCTGGCTCGTCAGCTTCCCCCTGTACCTCGTGACGATGGTCGGTGTCCTCCTGGTCGAGTCCGGACGTGGCTCCACGACCGTCCGCCCGGCTGCCGCGGTGGTCGCGTTGGCCGGCGTGCTCTCTCTCACGGGCGCCACGAGCGAGCAGACGCTCGACCAGGAAGGCGCGACCGCCTCACTCAGTGCCTCCGGGAACGTTCAGATCGAGACCGGAACGTTCTACAGCGGCACCTTCGAACCGGGAAACGGAGACATCAGCGTGGAAGCGGAGGATATGGGCTCCCGGGTCACGCCGCTGCCTCCTCACGACTTGTTGACGATCACGGCATCGATCAGCGCCGATGGTGCTGACGTCGCGATCTCCGTCGAAGAGCCGATGGTCAATCATCCGCTGGGCGAACACACCACCTGGTGGGGGGTGGGCCTGGACGTTGCGCACCACGGCCAGAGCGGGATCGGCACCGACCAGCTAGCACCGATCACCTCCGAGCTGGCGGCGTTCGGCCTGGGGACCGTGACCGTCGATGGCGAGGTCATCGCCACCGGCGTTCCGGTGCACGTGATGACTGCCGAGTCCGGGCTCCCCGGCGGCGCCCGGCTGGAGCTCGACGTCGGCATGATCGGCCGGGAGATCCCGGGACTGGCCGAAGGTCATCTACGCGTTCTCTGGCCGGACTACGAGGCGCGGATCGACGACCCGCATCCGCTGCGGTACTTGATCGGCGGTTCGATCCTCGTTGTTCTCGTCGCGACCATGCTGGCTCTCCTTCGAAGGGAGAGCGCGAGCTGATCCTGCGATCTGCGTGAAGCGGCTCCCAAGCCGAGAGCCGAGGTCGTTGATTGGGCCCTGGGTCGGACACATAATCCGACCGACGAAAGGAGAGCGCATGGCTGTCCAGGTGCCCAAGCTGAAGCGAGGGCTCTTCGGCTACCGCCCCAAGATCGTCCGGTCAATCCTCACCGGCCGCGAGATCATGTTCGCCAGGGTGTGGCAACGGCTCCAGAGGACCGAGGCCGAGCGGGACCAGGCCGGCGCGGACCTGGAGGCCAGCCGCCGGGATGTCCAGACGCAGGAGGAGCGAGCGCGCGTCGCCGAGGAGCAGAGCTTCCGGCACGCGGAGCGGGCGGAGTCGGCACGAGCCGAGGGGGCGGAGCTCCGGTCGATCAACGAGTCGCTCCGAGCACGCATCGACGAACTCGAGGCGACGGCGTCCGCCGCGCAGGAGGCCCACGCGGGCGAGCCGGTTCCGGAGGATCTCTCGAAGGTGCTGGAGGCGGCGGAGCGGGCCGTCTCGGAGATCGTCGACCGGGCCCGGCGGCAGCACGAGGAACAGCTGGCGGCAATCGAGCTCGCCCGGCAGGAGCTGCGGGCCGAGACCGAGAGACTGGCGGCGTGGCGGGCCGAGATCGAGCGCATCCTCCCGCCCGCGAGCGAGGCACTCGGCCGGCTCGCCGAAGCGGCGAAGCGCCTGCCGGTCGGCACCGAACCGGAGGCCACCCCGGCCACCACATGGACCGTCCACATCCCGGAAGCCACGAGCGGCTCGAACGGCTCGGCGAGCCGGGAGGACCTCGCGGCGATCCAGGAGCTGTACGGTTCGAGCTGAGGTGGCCGAGATGACGGGGGAGCGCGGCCCGGGCGAGCTCCCCGAGTGGGTGACCGGGGCCGAGGCGCGCTTCCTGAGCGGCGCCCCGCCGGAGGTCCTTCGCGACGAGGTCGTGTCGGGGCGCGTGACCATGTACCGCCCGTTCGGCCCGGGCCACAGGATCGTGTTCCTACGCACCGCGGACCTCCTGGCGCCCCGTTCCCGGGGTACCCGGTAGGCTCCCTCGGCGCCCTCGTTCGAGCCACCCATCCCCTGCCCGCCCTGGCCGTCACGGTGCTGGTCGGCGCGCTGGCCGCGGCCAGGGACGTCCCCACGCTGGCGTGGGTGGTCGCCTCGACCGCCGCCGGGCAGGCCTCCATCGGGTGGTCGAACGACTACCTGGACCGGGATCGGGACGCCGCGGCCGGCCGGGGCGAGAAACCTCTGGTCTCGGGCCAGGTGTCCCCGGGCCTGGTTCTCGGCGCCGCCCTGGTGACGGCACCGCTCTCCGTGGCGCTGTCCTTGCCGGTGGGGGCGCCCGAGGCCGGGGTGATGCTCGCCGGCGTGGGCTCCGCGTGGACGTACAACCTGGGGCTGAAGGCCACGGCGCTCTCCTGGGTCCCATACGCGCTCTCGTTCGGCCTGGTCCCGGTGTACGTGTGGCGGGACGCCGGCGACTTCCCGCCGGCGTGGCTGGTAGTTGGTGGCGCGCTGCTCGGCGTGGCCGCGCACCTCGTCAACGTGCTCGCCGACCTCGAGACCGATCGAGCCGCCTCGATCCGAGGCCTTCCCCACCGCCTGGGCCCGCGCCGCTCGCTGCTCCTGGCCTGCGTGCTGCTGGCCGCGGTCCTGTCGCTGCTGCTCGTCTTCGGAGGACCGGTGGACGAGGGGCGGCTCGGCGCCGCCGTCCTCGCGGCCGGGCTCGTCATCGGCGTGGCCTGGGCGGGCTTGCGAGCACGCCCCCGGCTGGGCTTCCGGCTCACCATCGCCGCGGCGGGCGCGATCGTTCTGCTGGTGGCTCTCTCTCCCGACGCGATTCGGTCGTGACCCACGCCAGCGCCGGCGGGCCGTAGCGAAGGACCGTCTGGATCAACCGCCCCCACCAGGACCCCCCGAAGCTCGCGGTGAGCGGCGCGGTGCCACTGAACACGAACGCCGCAGCCCGCAGCCTCGCCGAGGCCGCCACGGCGGCCAGCGCGAGCAGCCCGATCAGGTGCCACGGGAGGAACCAGGGAGTTACCGTCAGGTACGCGGCGAACGCGGCGGCGCATCCCGGCCACGGGTCTCGGGCGAAGCCCGGCGAGCGAGCCACCACCAGGACCACGGTGGCGACCACCAGGAGGCCGACCAGACGCACGGTCCACCCGGCGAGGTCGGCGGAGAGCACCGCGCCGAGGGCGGTCTGCACCGTTCCCCCGAGCGACGAGGAAGCCTGGCC
>JBOGVU010000098.1:0-8856 GCA_050692915.1 Actinomycetota bacterium
CTGGAACACGATCCCCACCCGGCGCCGCACCTGGTTCACGTCGACGCCACGGGCCGTGACATCCCGCCCGCCGAAGAGGATCCGTCCCCGGTCGATCGGATCGAGCAGGTTGATGCACCGGAGCATGGTCGACTTGCCCGACCCGGAAGCCCCGATCAGCGCCACCACCTCATGTCGATCCAGCGTCAGGTCGATGCCCTTCAGCACCTCGAGCTTCCCGAAGGACTTGTGCACGTCGTCGAGTCGGAGGGCCTCGGCGCTCACACGGTCCCCTCGGCCTGGCGACGGGTTCGCTCCCTGCCCACGAGCCAATCCGTGAGCCGGGCCAGCGGGATCGTGATCACCACGAACAGGAGTGCCGTGACCACGTACGGGGTGAAGTTGAACGCGCCGGCGGTGTCCACCTGCGACCGGCGGAATGCCTCGAGCACCCCCACCAGGGCCAGCAGGGCGGTGTCCTTCTGCAGCCCGATGAAGTCGTTCAGCAGCGGCGGGATCACTCGACGGACGGCCTGGGGCAGGACCACGAACCGCAGCGCCTTCCACCGCGACAGGCCGAGCGAGCGAGCCGAGGCCACCTGGCTGGGATGGACCGACTCGATCCCGGCCCGGTACACCTCGGCCACGTAGGCCGAGTACACCAGCACCAGCGCGACCACGCCCCAGAAGAACGGGGAGTCCGGCACGCCCTGGAGCTGGAGCGCCGGCGCGCCGAACCCCAGGATGTAGATCACCAGGATCGTGGGGATCCCCCGGAAGAGGTCCGTGTACCCCACGGCCAGGGCCCGGATCGGGAAGAACACCGGCCCCGGCAGGCTTCGGAGCACCGCCAGGAACAGCGCGAACACCAGGATGAACACCTCGGCGATCAGGAACGCCTGGACGTTGATCAAGAAGCGACGGAGGATCTCCGGGAACGACTCACGGAACACCTCGAGGTTGAAGAAGGACCGCTTCACCTCGGGCCAACCCGGCGAGCTCACCACCACGAGGATCACTGCGGTGAAGAACACCACCGTGCTGACCACGGCTATGATCACGCCCCGGCGCCCCTCCACGCCTCCGCCGAGGATCCGGGAGCGCCGGTCGCCCGGGTCCGGCATCGGATGCGGCGCCGACCCGGGAGGGGTGCCGATGAGCGAGCTCACCCGGGAACTACTCGAGGACCGGGGCGTCGGCCTTGTCCGCCAGCCACTCCTGCTGGATCGCGGCGAGCGTACCGTCAGCCTTCAGCTCGTCGAGGGCCTCGTTGACGCACTCGGCCAGCGGGTTCCCCTCCGCGAACACCATCCCGAAGTACTCCTGTGCTCCGACGGTGGGGAACTGACCCACGATGGCGCCGTCCTCGATCTGCACGGCGGTGACGAAGAACGCGGTGGGAAGGTCCACCACGACCCCGTCGACCTGCCCGTTCTCCAGCGCCCGCACCGCGTCGTTCAGCGTGTCGTAGACCGCCGGGTCCTCGGTGGGCTGGATGTTGCTCTCGATGTAGTCGAAGCTCGTGGTGCCCACCGGCGCCCCCAGCGTGTAGCCCTGGAGCTCGGCCACGGTCGTGGCGTCGGCGATCGGCGTCCCCCCCACGGCAACCAGCGCCTGGTTCACGTCGTAGTAGGAGTCGCTGAAGTCGACGGCCTGGTCCCGCCGGGGCACGTACGAGATCTGGTTGATGTCGAAGTCGAAGTCCTTCGGTCCCGGCTTGAACGACTGGGCGAACGGGACCTCCACCCACACGACCTGGTCGGGGCCGAACCCCATGCGCTCGGCCACGGCGTAGGCCACGGCGCTCTCGAACCCCTCGCCGGTGGACGGGTCGTTGATCTCCCACGGCGAGCCCTCGGGGGTGCCGCCCTCGAACCACGGCGGGAACGCGGGATTGTCGGTGCCGATCGTCAGCTGCCCGGGCGTGAGGAGTGGGAGGTTCTCGGTGGCGCACCGGTCTCCCGCCGGACTCTCAACGGGGCCCGCGGCCGGCTGGGTCTCCTCGGGGGCGCACGCCGCCAGCAGCACGCCGAACACCGAGATCGCCACCAGGATCCTGCGCATCGTCAGACCCTCCTCCCCTCCGCCCGCGCGGAGACTAGCACGGGCGGAGCGGATCGGACCGCGTCGGGGGCCCGCTCAGCTACCCGGGATCGTCATGATCAGGAGCTGGCCGGACTCCTGCCTCAGGTGCCACGGCCGGGTCGGGGTCTCGTTCTCGAAGGCGACCCAATCGTCGTTCCCGTGGCCCTGCACGTCGACGATCCAGGTGCCGTCCCACAGCCACCCGGAGGCGTCCACGATGCCGCTGGACTCCCAGTCGTTCTCGTTCACCGTGGCCACGACGTCCCACGCCTCCGTGGCGAAGTTGAAGCGCCAGATCCTGGAGTTGACCGGGGGACCGGAAGTGTCCTCCTGGATCATCAGGCTGTTCTGGCTGACGCCCATGTTGTCGGGCTGGCGCATGTTCGGCTCGCCGGGAGCCGTGACCTGGCTGTCCGCGTCGTGGAGGAGCGTCAGGCTGTCGACCTTCCTGGGGTTCTTGGCGTCGAACTCCATCCGGAAGATCGATCCGTTGTTGGCCTGGCCGGCCACGCCGCCGGGACGGTGCATCCTGCCGGTGGCCGGGTTGGGGACCACCCCGCTGGCGCCGGTGTCGGCGATGTAGACCACCCGCGGGTTCGACCGGTCGTAGTCGAGGTCCTCCAGGCGCACGAACTGGAACACGTTGTTGGCGTTGGACCAGTTCTCCAGGGCGTCCTGGGGCCGCTCCGCCGTGGTCCCCATGGCGATCTCCTTGGGAACCCGGATGAATCGGCCCTGGAACTCCTCGCCCGCCTCGAGATCGAGGTAGTCGTTGGCCCCATTGAACGGGTCGAATGGATCGACCGGCACGCCGTCGTCACGGGTCACCTGAAATCCCCACAGGCTCCCCTTGTCCTGCCAGATGTGCCGCTCGTGGTTGGCCAGGTACAGGTAGAGCTGCGAGGTCGTGGCGGTGAACGTGTCATCGGTGGACAGCAGGGCGAGCTGGTTCCACCCCCCGGGGACCGGCACCGTGTTCTCGTGGTTGTGCCGGCCCATCCCCGGCACGGCGGCGAAGTCGCCGTCGCCGTCGGGCTCTGCGTCGAGGACCAGGTTCAGGCCGCCCTGCCTGTTCGGGGCCACCGAGGGGTCGGCCCCGTACGGAGCGCCGGGCTCCACGGCGACCACGTCGTTGGTCTCCTCTCCGGTCAGGTACGTGTATCGGCTGAAGCCCTCGTCGGGGCCGGCCATGAACGAGGAGCACAGGCGCATGAAGCCGGCGGACGCCGGCAGCGCCACTTCGGCGGCCAGCAGCTCACCGGTGCCCGCATCGAGCGTGACCTTGGACACCGAGGAGTCCTGGAAGTCCGCCTGGGCGTTCACGCCGGTGGCCGGGAACGGGACGTCCGACTCCTCGTGGTTCACGAATACGTTGATGGTGCTCTCATCGGCTCCCGGGGCGATCCCGATCCCGTCGGGGATGCCCGGGAACTCGAAACCGCCGAGCGTGTCACCGCTGCAGATCACGTGCTGGAGGGTGCCGGTGACGTCGAGGGAGAGCAGGAAGTCGTCCTCGTCGCAGTCGGGCGGCGCCGGGACGTTGTGTGAAGCGGTCGACTGCGCGGGAACCGCCAGGACCAGGGCGGCCGCCACCGCGAGCGGACGAAGCCATCGGGATGGGGAAGAACGCATGTTGCCTCCTCTGTCGGCAGGGGAATGTGCGACCCTCGATTCATTCACGGCCGACCGCGGCTTGTCAAACCCGCTGGTCGAGGCTTCAGCGGATGGCCGTACCGATCGTGCCGCCGCCCACGACCTCGTCGCCCGAGTAGACCACCACGGCCTGGCCGGGGGTCACGGCGGGCTGGGGCGACCGGAACTCCACCCGGACCCCGTCCTCGCCGAGCGGCTCGACCACCGCGGGGACGTCGGGGCCGCGGTACCGGATCTTCACCTCGGCCTCGAATGGCCCGGCGGGCCGGCCGACCACCCAGTTCATCCGCTCGGCCACGAGCCCTCGACGGGCCAGCAGGTCCCCGGAGCCGACCACCACCCGGTTCACACGAGGATCCACCTCGAGGACGTACGCGCGTGAGCCGGTGGAGACGCCCAGGCCCCGGCGCTGGCCCACCGTGAACCGGTGGGTGCCGCCGTGGGTCCCCAGGATCCGCCCGGCCGGGTCGACCACATCGCCCTCGCGGACCAGGTGGGGAGCCCGGGCCTCCAGGAACGCCGCCGGGTCCGCGGCCGGCGCGAAGCACAGGTCCTGGGAGTCCGGCTTCCCGGCCACCGGCAGACCGAGACGCTCGGCGTGGGCCCGGGTCTCGGCCTTGGTCTGCCCTCCGACCGGGAACCGGGACCGGCCCAGCGCCCGCTGGGTCAGCCCGGCCAGGACGTAGGACTGGTCCTTCGACCGGTCCAGGCCCCGCCGGAGCCGCCACCGACCGTCCCGGCCGACGTCGGTCCGCACGTAGTGGCCCGTGGCCACCAGGTCGAAGTCGAGGTCGTCGGCGCGATCGAGGAACGCCCCGAACTTGATCCGCTCGTTGCACCGCACACACGGGTTCGGGGTCCGTCCCGCCTCGTGATCCTCGACGTACTCGGCCACCACCCGCTCCTCAAACTCGGCCGACATGTCCACGACCTCGAACGGGAAGCCCCCGTGCTCGGCCACGTCCCGGGCGTCGGCCTCGGCGGCCGGCCCGCAGCACCCGTGCTCCACTCCGCCGGTGTGGACCAGCTTCAGATGCGAGCCGGCCACCTCGAAACCCTGCTCCAGGAGCAGGCAGGCGGCCACGGACGAATCCACGCCGCCGCTCATCGCCACCAGTACCGAGGGCATGGATCGAGGGTAGCATCCGGACTCGTGGGCTCCCGCTACGTGGACCTCAGCTTCGAGATCGAGGACGGCATGCCGGTGTACCCGGGACTCCTCCCCGAGCCGCGGATCGACGCGATCCTCGACCACGAGGCTTCCCGGCCCCGGTACGAAGGCCGGGCCGAGTTCTACCTGGGGCGGGTGGCGATGTCCGGCAACACCGGGACGTACGTCGACGCGCCGTTCCACCGCCACCGGGACCGTGAGGACCTTGCCGCGCTCCCTCTCGACCGGCTGGCGGGGCTCCCCGGCGTGGTGGTGGACGCCCCCGCCGAGCCCGGACCGGTGGACATCCCCCTCCAGGCGGTGGCCGGCCGGGCCGTGCTGGTCCGGGTGGGGTGGGACCGGCGGTGGGGCACCGACGCGTACTGGGAGCCGGACCCGTGGCTCTCCCCCGCCGCGCTGGACCTCCTCGTCGACGGCGGTGCCGCGCTGGTGGGGGTGGACTGGACGAACGTCGACGACACCACCGACCCGGCCCGGCCCGCCCACACCAGGCTGCTGGGGGCCGGGATCCCCATCGTGGAGCACCTCCGGGGCCTCGACCAGCTTCCCGAGGACGGCTTCCGGTTCTTCGCCGTCCCCCCTCGGATCGTCCGGGGGGCATCGTTCCCGGTCCGGGCCTTCGCCGAGCTCCCCTAGCTCTCCAACAGTTCCGCGACGTCCGGGCGACCGAGGAACGCCGCCCGAGCAGGGGGATCGTCGAGCCCCTCGACCATCCGCCGGAGGATCGCCGTCGCGTCCTGCCGCCACGCGGAAGCCTCGGCACCGCGCCCCAGGGCCGCGCAGGCTCGGCTCGCCACAGCTGCGGCTCGCCACGCCGCGGGGGACTCCGGCCCGGCCCCGGCCGCCCGTGAGGCCTCGGTCCATCGCAGGGCCTCCTCCCACTCGCCGGCGAGCGCTGCGGCGGCGGCCTGCCCCCACTTCCCCCAGGCGAGGAAGGGAGGAGACCGCTCCTCGGCCAATTCGATGAGGAGGTCGGCAGCAGCGCGCACCGCCGCCGGGTCGCGTGCCTCGTGCCAGGCGAGCAGCTCGAGACGGGCCGACACGAGCGCCTCGAACGGGACGTCGGCGCTCTCGCGACGGGCCCGTTCGAAGAGCGAGTGCGCTGCGGCCTCGTCTTCCTGGTCGAGGGCGAGCCAGGCTTCGTAGGCGGACAGCCGGGGCCGCACGTATCGCCCGCCGATCTCGTCGGAGAGGGCCCGAGCTCTCGGCACATCCTCAGCCAGGCGATCCATCGCGCGCAGCTCCGCAAGGGTGTCCATGCGGAAGACCAGGCCGGTGAGCTGTTGACGGGGGGAGGGAACCTCGCGCTGGATCTCCACGGCCCGATCGGCGTCGGCCAGAGCGCCGCCCAGGTCTCCCATCCATAAGCGGGTCAGCGCGCCAGCCTGCCGGGCGGCGGCCTCGTTCCGCCGGTCACCGAGTTCGTGCGCGCCTTCGAGCGCTCCCCGGTACGAGCGCAGCGACTCCGCCAGCCGACCGAGGGCCCAGAGCCCGAGCGCGACCATGTACTCGTTGTGGTAGAGCATCGGCCGATTGCCGACCTTCCGGAGCAGCTCCGAGGAGCGGAGGCCGTGCTCGAGCCCCTCCGCGAAGTACCCCCACAGGTCGTAGGTCTCGCAGAGTCCATGCTCGGCGAACGCCTGGCCTTCGATATCGCCGGCCCCCCTTGCGACCTGGACCGCCTCCCGGTGATAGGCCACAGACTCCTTCCACTCACCGCGGCCGAAGGCCATCGTGCCTCCCGTGTACAGCAGCCTCGCCAAGAGGTCGTCGGCTCGGAGGGCCCGGGCCTTGTTGAGGGCCTCCGGCAGGGCCTCGCGGCCTTCATCGAAGCGGTCCTGCAGCCATAGGACATGCACCAGCGCGGAGAGCGCCCGAGCCTCGATGGTCTCTTCTCCCAGATCCCGGGCGGTGCGCAGCGCCCGCCGATAGCTCTCTTCCGCCTCGGCGAACCGGGCCACCTGCTCTAGGGCCTCGCCGCGGCCCACCGAGGCGTCCGCCCAGATCTGCCTGCCGTCGGGTCCCTCCGGCGCCATGGCAGCCGCCCGCTCGTACCATCGGATGGCCTCCTCCGCCGCGAACAGGCGACGCTTCCGATGCCCCGCCAGCGTCGCGTACCGCGCAGCGCGTATCCGATCCGCTGCGAGCTCGAAGTGGTACGCCAGGATCTCGGCGAACTCCTCGGACCGGCCTCGGGTCACCGCCTCGAGCCATCTGCCAGCCGCGGCGTGCGCCTCCGCCCGACGATGTCGGGGGATGCTCTGGTACGACACGTCGCGGGTCAGCACATGGTGGAAGATCAGCTCCCGCTCCCCCTCGATGCTGGAGCCGTCGCGCTCCCGGACCAGTCCCTTCTCGATGAGGGCATCCACAGCAGTGGCGGCTTCGCGGGAACCCAGGCTCTCGATCGCACCCTCCCAGAAGATCCGACCGACCACGGCGGCGTTCTGGACGATCCGCTTCTCGCCGGAGGGGAGACGGTCGATGCGTGAGGCGATAGCACCTTGCACGGTATCGGGGAGCACGGTGGGCACGTCCCGCTCCACCACCCAGCTGCGACCGCGGCGGACCAGTACGCCGTCCTCGATCAACATCCGCAGGAGCTCCTCGGCAAAGAATGGATTCCCTTCGGCCTGCTCGAGCACCTGGGCCAGCACCCGCCCCGGAGGATCTCGGGCGCCCAGGAGGTGCTCCACGAGAGCTCGGCTCTCGTCCGGCGAGAGCGGCGACAGCTCGATCGTCGCGGCGTTGCGGACCCCGGCACCCCAGGCCGGACGATGCTCGGTCAGCTCGGAGCGCGCGGTGCAGAGGAACAGCATCGGCCCGGAACCGCGGGCGACCACCCCCTCGAGGACATCGAGCAGCCCGGGGTCGGCCCAGTGGAGGTCTTCGACCAAGACGAGCAGCGGTGCGTCGGCCGCTCGAGCTTCGAAGTATAGGCGCCACGAGCGCGTGATCATCTCTCGGGCCACCGACGAGTCGGTTCCGGTCAGCGGATCCGACTCCCCAGCCAGGCCGACGGAGGAGAGGACCACCTCGCCGGCGCCATGCTCCCGGCCGAGCCGGCCCTCCAGCAGCCGGCGGGCCTTGCCGAGGCTGGTTGGCGCGTCGTCGCTGTCGAGGACTCCCGCGTCGGCCTTCAGGATCTCCGACAGAGGTCGGTAGGTCAGCCCTTCACCGTAGGGGAGGCACCGGCCGCGGACGACTCGGGCGCCGGAGGAAACCCCGGTGAGGAACTCACGTGCCAGGCGGCTCTTCCCTATTCCCGCGGCGCCGAGGATCGTCACCAGGTTCGGCCGGCGTTCCCGCTCCGTTCGAGCGAGGAGGAGTCGGAGGAGGTCCAGCTCCGGTCCCCGTCCCACCAGTGGCGCTCGCGCGATGGCCCGCCGCTCCGACTGGGGCCGCTCCCCCACGACGTGCCACGCGGTAACAGGCCGATCCACCCCCTTCAGGTCCAGCGAACCAAGACTCCCGAGCTCGAAGATGTGGCGGGTATCGCGGTAGGTACGCTCACCGACGACCACCATCCCGGGCTTCGCTTCGGCCTGGAGGCGGGCAGCGATGTTGACGGCCTCGCCGGTGACCATGCCATGGCGTTCGCTCCGCGGCGTCGCCACGACCTCGCCCGTATGGACCCCCACTCGCATCGCCAGCGGTGTCCCGGCGGGTCGCGAGGCGTTCAGATCCTGGAGTCGACGCTGCATGGCCATGGCGGCCCGCACGGCGCGCTCCGGGTCGTCCTCATGCGCTGTGGGCACGCCGAAGATCGCCACCACAGCGTCGCCGATGAACTTCTCGACCGTGCCACCGACCCGCTCGATCTCTTCGGCCATCGCCGCGAAGAAAGGCTGGAGCACGCCCCCGAGATCCTCGGGGTCCATGCTGGCCGCGAGCTCAGTGGACGCCGTGAGATCCGCGAACAAGACGGTGACGAGCTTCCGCTCCTCGAGCTCCTCGATCTCCGCGGG
>JBOGVU010000099.1:0-8689 GCA_050692915.1 Actinomycetota bacterium
GGCGCGGGCGGCGGGACGCGCTCCCGCCACGTGTACGACATCGGGCTGAGGCTGGGCCTGCCGACGGGGCTCCTCGCTGTCCTCGGCGGGGCGCCGTCGGAGCAGAACGCGACGATGCTCCAGGCCTTGCTGGCGCAGCGAGGCGGCGTCCGCATTCCCAAGGACCACTTCGAGGAGATCCCCCTGTACCTGGCGGCGGACTGCATCCCGATCGTCACCGGGATGCCGCCGTATCATTACTGGGAGCGCCCGCCGCTCTCCGGCAATCTGCCGGAGCACCGCACCGACGTCGGCGTCTACATGATCGCCGAGGTGTTCGGCACGCGTTCGATGATTTTCGTCAAGGACGAGGACGGGCTGTTCCGCGCCGACCCGAAGAAGGATCGCTCGGCAGAGTTCGTCCCGGAGATCTCCGTGTCCGAGCTGCGCCAGCACGACCTCGACGACCTGATCATCGAGAGGGCATGCGTCGACATGATCGGGCGCGCGCGCCACGCCAAGGTGGTGCAGGTCATCAACGGGCTCGTGCCGGGAAGGATGACGGCTGCGCTCAAGGGCGAGCACGTCGGCACGATCATCTACCAGGACGGGGTCGACTGGCGCGAGGAGCTGATCAAGGAACCATCCCCCTCGATCAGCGCGTAGACGTCAGGCGGGGTAGATGACCACGTCAGTCGCCTTGACGGATATCCACATGCGACCGGCATCGGCCAGGCTGAGCTCGCGGGCTGCGGCGAGGGTGATCTCGGCAACGATCGGAGGGGTGCCGTGCATGCTGACGCGCACGCGATCCCCCTCGTGGTCGTAGCTGTCCACGCTGCCTTCCCAGACGTTTCGAGGGCTACCTTCGGGCTGGGTGCGGTGCAGCGAGACCGCGTGAGGATGCACGACCGCGAAGACGTTGCCCGTCCCCGCGTCCGGGGCCGCGAGGGCGCCGCCCGACTCGATCTCCACCGTGTCCCCGGTCGCCTTCCCCTTGTACAGGTTCATGCCGACCAGCTCGGCGACGTAGCGGGACCGCGGCCGGGCCGTGACATCGGCGACCTCCCCGGACTGGACGATCCTTCCCTCCTCGATCACCACGATCCGGTCGGCGAGAGCGACCGCCTCGAGCGGGTCGTGTGTCACCAGCAGCCGCACGCCGTCGAACGCCGCGAGGTAGCGCCGCAGGTCCCTCCGCACCCCGGCGCGGGCCGGGGCGTCGAGCGCCGCCAGCGGCTCGTCGAGCAGCAGGAGGCTCGGCGAGGTGGCTAGCGCGCGCGCCAGGGCGACCCGCTGTGCCTGGCCCCCCGATAGGGCGCGCGGCTTGACCTCGGCCTTCGCTGAGAGCCCCATCCGTTCGAGCCATCTCGCGGCCTGCTGTCGTGCCTCTCCGCGCGGTATCCCTCGGGCCCGCAAGCCGAACGCGACGTTTTCGATCACGCTCAGGTGGGGGAACAACAGGTAGTTCTGGAACACCACGCCCACGGGCCGCCGCTCGGTTGGCACGCTCGTCCCGGCCGAGGTGTCCTCCAGGATCCGCCCGTCGATCGAGATGCGTCCTTCGTCGACCGGCACGAGGCCCGCGAGAGCCCGGAGCAACGTGGTCTTCCCCGCGCCGTTCGGGCCGACCAGCACCACCAGCTGGCCCGGATCCGCCTTCAGCTCGACGTTGAGCGATAGGTCGCCGATGCGCAGCCGCACCCGCGCATCGAGCATCATGCCGCGGCGAACCACCGGTCGCGGAGCAGCACGAGGACGGCCAGCGACACGGCGAGCAGGATCAGGCTGAGCACGATGGCCCCCTCGGGCCGGGACTGGAGGGCGAGGTACACGGCGAGCGGCATCGTCTGGGTCGTCCCCGGCAGGTTGCCGGCGAACGTGATGGTCGCCCCGAACTCACCGAGCGCGCGAGCCCAGCAGAGGGCCGCGCCGGCACCCAGGGAGGGGGCGATCAACGGGAGCGTCACCCGCCGAAACGCCATCCACGGCCGCGCCCCCAGCGTCGCCGCGGCCTCCTCGTAGCCGCGTTCGGAGGAGCGCAGGGCCGCCTCGACCGCGAGGATCAGGAAGGGCATCGCCACGAACAGCTCGGCGATCACGACCGCGGTCGTCGAGAACGGGATGGTGATCCCGAAGGCCTCGTCGAGCCACTGTCCGATGAGGCCTCGCCTGCCGAATGCGAGTAGCAACGCGACGCCGCCGACCACCGGCGGCAGGACCATCGGAAGGATGATGAGCGCGCGGAGCACGGCTCGCCCACGGAACTGGAGGCGAGCGAGGACCCATGCCAGCGGCACGCCGAACACGATCGCGAGCCCGGTCGCCGCCAGGGACGTGGTGATCGACAGCCACAGCGCCTGACGCACCTCGGGCGCGGTCAGCTCTGTTCCGAGGTCGCTCCACGGTGCCCGGACGAGGAGGCCGATCAGCGGCACGACCAGCACGAGCAAGGCGAAGACCGCCGGTAGGGCGAACACAGGCGGTCTCCGGAAGGCCGCACGACGAGGGTTGGGTTCCGTCACGGAATGCCGAATCCTGCCTCCGTGAGCGCCCTCGTGCCGTCCTCGGACAGCACGAGGGCGACGAAGACCTCGGCGAGCCTCTCGTTGGGCGCTTCGTCCAGGACGGCGATGGGATAGGGGGCCACGACGTTGTCCTCCTCGGGAATCTCCACGCTGCTCACGGCGTCGCCCGCGGCGATGACGTCGGTGACGTAGCCGATCCCCGCGTCGGCTTCGCCGAGAGTGACCTTGGTCACGACCGCTTTCACGTCCTCCTCGAGCGACACGGGCTTGACGTTCACGTTCGCGGCATCGAGCACCTCGCGAGCATACTTCCCGGCCGGAACCTCTTCTGCGGCCAGCACGACGGTGAGATCCTCCTGAGCCAGGTCCTCGAGCCCCTGAACGTTCTTCGGGTTCCCGGCTTCCACGATGATCGCCAGGGAGTTCAGCGCGAAGACCCGTGGGTCCTCGTGGAGCAGTTCCGCCGAGGCCAGCTCACCCATAGTCGTCTCGTCGGCGGTGGCCAGCACGTCCGCCTGTACGCCTTGCTTTACCTGCTCGACCAGCGTCGACGACGACTCGAAGCTGAACACGACGTCGACCTGGGGGTGCAGGACCGTGTACGGCTCCTCCAGCGACTCGAACACCTCCGTCAGGGACGAGGCGGCCAGGACGGTCAGTTTCTGCTCGCCACCCTCCTCGCCCTCTTCGCCCTGCTCGCCTCCACACGCCGCAGCGAGGAGCATCACTGCGATGCCCAGAGTCGCCAAACGCCGATTCATCCTCATTGCGTTTCTCTTCGCGACGAACCTCTCTCGACCTCCAACGTTTCGACCACCACGTTGGTCGCTTTCACCGACGCCACCACGACCATCCCCGGCCGCAGGCCAAGCTCGTCGACGGCTTCTCGGGTGGTGAGCGATACGATGCGATGTTGCCCGGCCTGGATCTCTACTTTTGCCGCAACCGCATCCTTGGTCAGGCCAGTGACGATGCCGCGGAAGCGATTGCGTGCGGAGGCCGGGTGGATCGGCTCGTGCGGGCGCTCCTGGGCGAGCGACGCGGCCAACCGGGCGACTTCGACTCCGTCGATGACGCGATGACCGCCCTTGGATCGATGGCTCCGAACGGTGCCGTCGTCGATCTGGCGGCGTAGCGTCGCCACGCTCACCCCCAACAGTGCGGCCGCCTGCCCCATCCTCAGCACAGGCATGATGGTGCAGGGTACCTGAGGGAGCTCGCCTTGTGCAAGATAATGCTCTGAGAAAGCTCTTCTTCAGAGGATTTCTTCGCCAAAAAACGACTGCAAGCCCCGGCCAAGGGAGCGTGCACCCTCGAGCCCCTGGACGACCGGATCGTGGTCAAATCGTGATCCCGGACACGGCCAAGGAAGGACGCTGGATGACTGTCAAGGCTCCGGGGCCAGTGTCATGGGCGGGTACGTCCCCCGACCCTCCCGGTTGCCGTCTCCCCGGCCGGTCGGCTAGACTTAGCACTCGGAATGGTCGAGTGCTAACCGAGCGAGGAGGAGCCGCCACATGGCCAAGGGAACGTTCACTCTCGAGCCCCTGGACGACCGGATCGTGGTCAAGCCGGGCGAGGAGGAAGAGACGACCGTCTCGGGCATCGTGATCCCGGACACGGCCAAGGAGAAGCCCCAGGAAGGCGAGGTCGTGGCCGTGGGGCCGGGCCGGTTCGAGGACGGGACCCGGGTCCCCATGGACGTCAAGGTCGGCGACCGGGTGCTGTACTCGAAGTACGGCGGGACCGAGGTGAAGGTGGAGGGCGAGGAGTACCTGGTCCTGTCGGCCAGGGACGTCCTGGCCATCGTCAAGAAGTAGCGCCGTCGCCCGACGGCCTCAGGAGGAGTCACGCATGCCAGCCAAGATGCTGAAGTTCGATGAGGATGCCCGGCGGTTCCTTGAGGCCGGCGTCAACAAGCTCGCCGACGCGGTGGCCATCACCCTCGGCCCCAAGGGGCGGAACGTCGTCCTCGACAAGAAGTGGGGTGCGCCCACGATCACGAACGACGGCGTCACCATCGCCAAGGAGGTCGAGCTGGAGGACCCGTGGGAGAACATGGGCGCCCAGCTCACCAAGGAGGTCGCCACCAAGACGAACGACGTGGCCGGGGACGGCACCACGACGGCCACCGTGCTCGCCCGGGCCATGGTCCGCCTCGGCATGCGGAACGTCGCCGCGGGGGCCAACCCCATGGCCCTCAAGCGCGGGATCGAGAAGGCCGTCGAGGCGGCGGTCGAGGCGATCCAGAAGCGCTCCCGTGACGTGGAGGGCAAGGAGGAGATCGCCCACGTGGCCGCGATATCAGCCGCCGACCCCGAGATCGGCGAGGTCATCGCGGAGGCCCTCGACAAGGTGGGCAAGGACGGCGTGGTCACCGTCGAGGAGGGCCAGACCTTCGGCATGGAGCTCGAGTTCGTCGAGGGGATGCAGTTCGACAAGGGCTACATATCGCCGTACTTCGTCACCGACCAGGAGCGGATGGAGACCGTCCTGGAGGAGCCGTACATCCTGCTGAACCAGGGGAAGATCTCCAGCGTCTCCGACCTCCTGCCGGTGCTGGAGAAGGTGGCGCAGAGCGGGAAGCCGCTGGTGGCGATCGCCGAGGACGTCGAGGGCGAGGCCCTGGCCACGCTGGTGGTCAACAGGATCCGGGGCACGTTCTCCGCGGTGGCCGTGAAGGCCCCCGGATTCGGCGACCGCCGCAAGGCGATGCTCCAGGACATGGCCACCCTCACCGGCGGCCAGGTCGTGGCTGAGGAGATCGGGGCGAAGCTCGAGAACGTGACCCTGGACATGCTGGGCCGGGCCCGGCGCGTCGTGGTGACGAAGGACGACACCACGATCGTCGAAGGCGCGGGCGAGCAGTCGGAGATCCAGGGCCGCATCAACCAGATCAAGGGCGAGATCGAGAACACCGACTCGGACTGGGACCGGGAGAAGCTCCAGGAGCGGCTGGCGAAGCTTGCCGGCGGGGTCGCCCTGATCCGCGTGGGAGCGGCGACCGAGGTCGAGCTCAAGGAGAAGAAGCACCGGATCGAGGACGCCCTGTCCGCCACGCGAGCCGCGGTGGAGGAGGGCATCGTCGCCGGAGGCGGGGTCACGCTGATCCGGGCCGAGGAGAGCCTGGACGGCCTGAAGCTCGAGGGCGACGAGGCCACCGGCGCGCGGATCGTGCGGGCGGCCCTGGCGGAGCCGTCCCGGCTGATCGCCGGAAACGCAGGCCACGAGGGATCGGTGATCGTCCAGCGCATCCGATCCGAGAAGGGCGCCACCGGCTTCGACGCCGCGAAGGGCGAGTGGGTCGACATGATGAAGGCCGGGATCGTCGACCCGGCCAAGGTCACCCGGTCGGCCCTCCAGAACGCGGCCTCGATCGCCGCACTGGTGCTCACCACGGAGAGCGCCGTGGTGGAGAAGCCCGAGGACGAGGAGGAGGGCGCGGCCGCGGCGGGCAGCCACAGCCACATGCACTAGCGGCTTCCAGCCGAGTTCCGTGCAGGTCAGGCTTGCGGTGCCTCGTTCCCGGCCCGGGCGATGCCCCACAGGAACGCGCCGGCGAACGCCCACGAGCCGATCCCCAGCGCCCACCACGGCCACGCCGCGGCTCCGACGGGGAGTCCGAACGCGGCGTGGAGCGTGGCCACGGCCGCCGCACCCACCTCCAGGATCACGAACGCCCAGCACCACCACCACAGCTCCTCGACCCGGTGGCCGACCAGCACCATCAGGAGCGCCAGGGAGAACGAGGCCACCCCGGCCAGCCGGTGGACCGCGTAGTCGGCGGCTGGGGGCTGACCGAGGAGCGTCTGGAATACCCACGCCGGCGCCGCGACCAGGGCCAGCCCGACCACGGCCGAGACCAGGGCGTCGAGGTACAGGACCCGGCGGAGGACGGCCACGTCGGGTGTGTACCATACCGCGCGTGAGCGACGGACCCAGGGTGGCCATCATCGGGCTGGACTGCGCCACGCCGGCGCTGCTGTTCGACCGCTACGCCGGTGTGATGCCGAACGTCCGTTCCCTGATGGAGGGCAGCCTCCACGGCGACCTGGCCAGCATCACCCCTCCGATCACGGTCCCGGCGTGGGCGTGCGCCATGACCGGCAAGACGCCCGGGCAGCTCGGCATCTACGGGTTCCGAAACCGCAAGGACTCCTCGTACGAGGGCCTGGCCATCGCCACCTCGCTGGCCGTGAAGGAGCCCACCGTGTGGGACCTCCTGGGCGAGGCCGGCAAGCGGTCCCTGCTGATCGGAGTGCCCCCCGCCTATCCCGTTAGGCCCGTGGAGGGGTGGCGGGTCTCATGCTTCCTGACCCCGCCGTCGGCCGAGAAGTACACCTGGCCGGAGGACCTGAAGGCCGAGGTAGAGGAGGAGGTGGGGGAATACATCTTCGACATCCCGAACTTCCGTCGCCAGGGCGCCGAGTTCGTCCTCCGGCAGTGCCACGAGATGACCAAGCGGCGGTTCAAGCTGGCCCGCCGCCTGGCGGCGAACAAGCCCTGGGACCTGTTCATGATGGTGGAGATGGGACTCGACCGGCTCCACCACGTGTTCTGGCAGTACAGCGACCCCGCCCATCCGAAGTACGAGGCCGGGAACCCCTTCGAGTCGGCCTTCGAGGACTACTACCGCATGCTGGATGCCGAGATCGGGTCGCTCCTGGAGACGCTGCCCGACGATGCCGTGACGATCCTGATGTCCGACCATGGGGCCCGGGCCATGAGCGGCGGGGTGTGCTTCAACGACTGGCTGATCCGGGAGGGATACCTGGTGCTCTCCGGGAAGGCGGAGGAACGCACGCCGATCGGCGAGGCACCGGTGGACTGGGGCAGGACCGTGGCCTGGGGCGACGGCGGCTACTACGGGCGCCTGTTCCTGAACGTGGCCGGGCGCGAGCCCCAGGGCGTGGTGGAGCAGTCGAGGTACGAGGAGACCCGCGACGAGCTGATCGGCCGCCTGGAGGCCATGGAGGGCCCCGACGGCCGTCCGCTGGGCACCCGGGTGATCAAGCCACAGGACGTCTATCCGGAGGTCAGGGGCCTGGCCCCCGACCTGATCGTGTACTTCGGCGATCTCGAGTGGCGGTCGGTGGGGGCCGTCAACATGGAGGGCGGAGCCATCTTCACCCACGAGAACGACACCGGGCCCGACGGCGCGAACCACGACAAGACCGGAGTGTTCGTGATGCGCGGCCTGCCGGATCTGCCGGCCGGGAAGCGAGAGGGGATGAGCCTGGTCGACGTGGGACCGACGGTCATGAAGCTGTTCGGCGTACCCGAGCCGGAGGGCGTCCAGGGGAGGTCGATCCTGTGAGCGAGGTTCAGGCGCACTGGATCACCACCAGCAAGCACTTCGGCCCGGAGCCGGCATCGGGCGGCTTCGCCGTGTGGTTCACGGGCCTTTCGGGCTCGGGCAAGTCCACGATCGCCGAGCTCCTGGCGGTGGAGATGGCACGGCGAGGGGTGCGGTGGGAGCTCCTCGACGGCGACGTGGTTCGCACGAACCTGTCCAAGGGCCTGGGGTTCTCGAAGGAGGACCGGGACACGAACATCCTCCGGATCGGCTGGGTGGCCGAGCGCCTGGCCTACCACGGGGCCGCGGTTCTGGTCTCCGCGATCTCGCCGTACCGGGAGATCCGCGATCGGGTCAGGAGCCAGATCCCCCGATTCGTCGAGGTGTTCGTTTCATGTCCCGTCGAGATCTGCGCGCAGCGCGACGTCAAGGGCCTGTACGAGAAAGCTTTCAAGGGCGAGATCACCGGGTTCACGGGCGTGGACGACCCCTACGAGCCGCCTGACCGGCCCGAGGTCGTGGTGGAGACGGACCGGATCAGCCCGGAGGAGTCCGTGGAGCGGGTCACCCGTAAGCTCGAGGAGCTGGGCTACATCCCGTCGCGGGCCTAAGGCTCCTCGTCCATCCGGTCGGCGAACACGATCAGCCGCAGCGCCGCGGAGAACCTGGGCGTGCATGTCGTGAGCACCAGCGAGGCCTGTTCCGCTTCTCGGAGCACCGATGCCTCTGTGGGTGGGACGTCTCGGCTCTCGGTGACCTCGTAGCGGTACGCGCCCTGCTCGGTGACCAGTCGGATCTCGTCGCCGGGCCGGACCTTGTCGAGGTCCCAGAACGGGGCGCCGTACGTGGTCCGGTGGCCGGCGATGCCCACCCGGCCCTCGGGGTC
>JBOGVU010000100.1:0-8599 GCA_050692915.1 Actinomycetota bacterium
GTTGTACGAGGCGTTCAGCCGCCGCCGACGAACCACTTCCAGAACGGCGGGTTGCTGGTGTCCAACGTCGTGTGCCAGTAGGCGTCCCACGTGAGCAGGTCCGCGTATTCCTTGAAGCACTCGGGGAATCGCTCCTCGCTGAAGCGATCGAAGATCGCCGGGTCGGCGGCGTTCGCCTGGCCGATGAACCTCGCGGGAGGGTAGGTGTAGTCCTCCTCGCGCCAGTGAACGGCGATCTGCGCCTCAGAGACTTGCGTCTCCTGTCCTGCCGCCATCGCTCAACCTCCCGGTGGAAGACGAGTTGAAGCACGCCGAGCTTAGCCCGCCCCTGACCGTGCGGGCAAAGGCAGTGGAGGTCCTCGAGTTCGTCGACTGGACTCGGCGGATCGCCGAGACCCATGTGACGGTGGCTCACTCCCCCTGGGTGCTCCCTGAGACCTCCGACGTCGCGAACAACCAATCGACAGGGCGGTTGGCAGTCTCCTCGTGTCGGAGGGCCGAGTCGCAGAAACTGCCACCCGGAATGCGCCTAACGTCGTGGGGCATCAGCGCCACTCGATCCGGGCCACCTCGACGGGAGCGAACACCCCCTTCACGCTGACCTCACGCGAGTCCGACACGCTGAACTCCCCGTCCGCGACGGACACGGCGTCGACGCTGGCCAGGATCTCTCCTCCCTCGGCGAGCGCCCCGATCCTGGCCGCCTTGTGCACCTCTCCCCCGCTGTAGTCCTGTCCCCGACGCGTCGCCTCGGCAGCATGCACCCCGATGCGTACCAGCGGGGCGAACCCGTGGGCACGGCGGTGCTCCGCGAGAGCGCGCTGGACGGCCACCGCGCAGGTGAGCGCCGATCGGGCGTTCGCGAACGCGACGAAGAACCCGTCGCCGGTGTGATGGGCCACCTCGCCGCCGTGGGAGGCGAACAGCGACCGGAGCGCCCCGTCGTGCCATCGGAGGAGATCCTCCCATGCCTCGTCCCCGATCACGCCCACCAGGTCGGTGGACCGAACGATGTCCGTGAACATGAACGTCCGACCGACCCGCTCCGCCGGCCCACGCGCAGGCGAAAGCTCGCCCAGGAGCGCCGCGGCCCGCTCGGCGGCGGGGCGAGCCCCGAGTCGCTCGAGCGTGACGCGGGCCGCCCGGGCCTCCATGCGTGCGGCGTCGTCGTCCCCGAGGGCTCGGTGGGCGTGAGCCAGCTGGAGCCGCAGCTCCGCCACCTCGTGGGGCGCGTCGATCTGCTGCCACGCCTGCAGGGCCCGCCGAAGGTCGGGAAGCGCGCTCGCCGGGTCGCCCTGGGCCAGCCTCACCGCTCCCCGCGCGCCCACGGCGATGGCGTGGAGCGTCACGGACTCGTACTCGGCGACTATGGACTCGAGCTCGCTCAGGGCCGAGGCGGCGGTGTCCATGTCCTCGGCGGTCAGGGCGATCTCGATCTGGGCCGCCCGGAGCCGCACCTGGAGGCAGCGGTTCCCGCCGGCTTCGGCCAGGGCCTGGCCGACCCCGGAGGCGGCCGCCTGGACCTTCCCCTGGGCCAGTCGGAGGAGCGACAGGCCGGGCTGCGGGTTGTAGCCGAACTCGTGGGCTCTCGCGTAGGCGTCCTCGGCGGCGTCGAGGTCGCCCATGCGGCGCCGGACCTCGCCGATCTCGTGGTTGGCGGGGCCCAGGCCCGAAACGAGGTTGAACAGGGGGAGCTCCTCGCAGGCGAGACGGGCCTGCTCCTCGGCCCGTGCGTACGACCCCCGGAGCCGCATGAGCTCGGCCTGGTGGACCCGGCACACTCCGGGGAACGCGGGGACGGATTGGCGTTCGCACCACCGCAGGGTGGCGTCGGTCCACTCCGCCGCCCGCCCGTAGTCCCCGAGCCTCGAGCAGACGCCGATCATCCCGCAGTACACGTAGCCCGCCGCGTTGGGTTCCAGCTCCCCTCCGACGACGGCCGTCATGGCCTCGTCCAGGAGGGCCATGCCCTCGCCGACCCTGCCCAGGAGGCAGAGAGCATGTCCCTTGTCGTGGAGGCTCATCGCGTGGAGGTCCCGGTCCCCGCTCTGCTCGGACAGCTCCATGGCACGGTCGTAGAAGCCGATGGCTCCCTCCATGTCGCCCTGGAACCAGGCCAGCAACCCCCCCATCCAGGCCAGCCACCCGTGGACCGGCCACCCGGGATCCTCCTCGGCCAGCCGGATGGCCTTGGCCGCCCAACCCTGCGCCTGGGGCATGGCCATCCGCATGCCGTGCTGCTCGGCGACCCGGAACGCCACCATCGCCGCCGCCCGCCGGTTCCCCTCCTCGAGGTGGGCGGCGTAAGACCGTTCCAGGTACTCGACAGTCTCGTCGGGGTGCGCGGTCCAGTACGCCGCCGCCGCAAGCAGCTCCAGGCCTTCGCCATTCAGGGCGCCGGCCCGGTCGGCCTCGCTCAGGATCTCGTAGGCCTCGGCCCAGGCATGCCGCGCGAGGGCCTCACGTCCGGCCTCCACGGCGTTGGCGGCGGTCCGGCTCACGAACGGATGGTACGCTTCCACCCGCACCGGCGGCACAGGTGCCGGGAGCCGACCCCTCTCTCATCCCACTCTCATGATCCCTGCTCTACGCTTCGTTCCATGCGGGTGCTGGTCGTCGAGGACGAGGTCAAGATGGCCGGTCTGCTGAAGCGGGGCCTCGAGGAGGAGGGCTACGCGGTCGACACGGCCGGCAACGGCACCGAGGCCCTGTGGCTGGCCGGTGAGAACCCGTACGACGCCTTGGTCCTGGACGTGAACCTGCCAGACCTCGACGGCTTTGAGGTCTGCCGGAGGCTCCGGGAGGTCGGACGGTGGAGCCCGGTGCTCATGCTCACCGCTCGCGACGCCGTGGAGGATCGCGTCGCCGGGCTGGATGCCGGGGCCGACGATTACCTCACCAAGCCATTCTCCTTCGCCGAGCTGCTGGCCCGGGTTCGGGCCCTGGTCCGACGGGGAGCGGCGGAGCGTCCGTCCGTGCTCCGTGTGGGAGACCTGACGGTGGATCCGGCCAGCCGTCGGGTGGCTCGAGGCGAGGCGCCCATCGAGCTCACGGCCAAGGAGTTCGCCCTGCTCGAGTACCTGGTCCGCCATCCCGGCGAGGTCCTCAGCCGAACACGGTTGATCGAGCACGTATGGGACTTCGCGTACGAGGGAGACTCCAACGTGGTGGATGTCTACGTCCGGTACCTGCGAGAGAAGGTCGACCGGCCTTTCGGGAGGGAGTCCATCGAGACGGTCCGCGGTGCCGGGTACCGGCTCAGGGAGACGGCTGAGGATGCCCCTTCCGATCCGAGCTAGGCTCACCCTGGTCTCCGCGGTCCTCATGGCCGTGGTCCTCGCCGGCGCCGGCATCTTTGTTTACCTGCGGCTCGAGGCGGACCTCCTGGATGCGGTCGACGCAGGGCTCCGCTCGAGGGCGGAGACGATCCTGGGCAGCCAGACCTCCGCCCTGGAGCAGGGCGCAGGTCTGGTCGAGGCGGACGACGCGTTCGCCCAGGTCCTGGGCCCGGGAGGAGAGGTCCTCCAATCGTCCGGAGGCCTGAGGGGCGGGCCGCTGCTGACCCGGAGGGAGGTGGCCGGACTGGCGGCGCCGGCATTCATCGAGCGCGTCGTCCACACGGTCGAGGAGCCCGTGTCGGCCCGGCTCCTGGCCGTCCCCGCTCCCGGAGAAACCGTCGTCGTGGTGGGAGCGTCCCTGGATGACCAGCGAGAGGCCCTGGCCCGGCTGGCCATCCTCCTGGCTCTGGGGGGGCCGCTGGTGCTGATCCTGGCCGCCGGGGTGGGGTGGGTGGTCGCCGGGGCGGGCCTTCGGCCGGTGGATCGGATGCGGGCGGAGGCCGCTGCCATCTCGGCCTCGGAGCCCGGCCGGAGGCTGCCTCCGTCGGGAACCGGCGACGAGCTGGCTCGCCTGGGTGAGACCCTCAACGGGATGCTGGACCGACTGGAGCAGGCCCTGGAACGGGAACGGCGGTTCGTGGACGAGGCCAGCCACGAGCTGCGCACGCCGCTGGCGAACCTCCGGACGGAGCTCGACCTGGCCCTCCGGCGATCCAGGACCCGGGAGGCGCTCGAGGGAGCCCTCGGGAGCGCGGCCGAGGAGACCGACCGGCTGGCCCGGTTGGCGGAGGACCTCCTGGTCCTGGCCCGGGCCGACCGAGGCCGGGTTCCGGTCCGCCGCGAGTCCACCGACGTGGCGCAGTTGGTGGCAGGGGCCGTCGACGCCTTCGGCGCTCGTGCGGCCGAGGAGGGGGTCTCGGTCGAGACCCGTGTCCCGGAGGGGATCCGGGCCAGCGTCGACCCAGTGCGCATCGGCCAGGCGCTGGGGAATCTCCTGGACAATGCGCTTCGCCACACCCCTCCAGGTGGACGGGTGACGGTGGAGGTGGCCCGGGCCGACGGCGCCCTGTCGTTCGAGGTCCGGGACACCGGCGAGGGATTCCCCGCCGAGTTCCTCCCCGGCGCGTTCGAGCCGTTCGCCCGCCCGGACCCCTCCCGGTCCCGGCGGGACGGCGGAGCCGGCCTGGGGCTGGCCATCGTCCTGGCCGTGGCCCAGGCCCACGGCGGCTCGGCCGAGATCTCCAACGGCCCCGGAGGCGGAGCCTCGGTGACGGTGCGGATCCCCGGGTAACCGTTCTCATCTGCGGCTCACCGTCCTCTCATGGGTCGGCGGGCATGCTGGTCATGGGTCGGCGGGCATGCTGGCCCGGGCGAAGGAGGAGCACATGACGGCAAGGAAGAAGATGTGGATCGCCGGCGGGGCTCTGGTGGTGGTGCTCATCGGTGGCGGGGCGGCCCTGGCCGTGGCCGCCGGGGGGGACGACGACCGGCCCCTGACCGGCTCCGATCTGGATCGGGCCACTGCGGCGGCCCTGGAGCACACGGGTGGCGGGACGGTCATGGAGACGGAGGTGGGCGACGATGGGGCCGCCTACGGCGTGGAGATCCGACTCGACGACGGCAGGACGGTCGAGGTCAGCCTCGACTCGACGTTCGAGATCATCGGCGAGGAGGAGGACGACGACGGCCCCAACGATGTGGACGGTCCTGGAGACGATCGCTGACACCGCCCCTCCGGTGCTTCTGAGGGCTGCTACCGGCGATCGGGCGGGGTCAGGGCCGGGATCCGCTCGCCTCGAGCCGTGGTCTCGATCAGCGTGGCCAGCCGCCGCTCTCGGGTCTCCTCCCTCTTCGCGCTGATCACCCACCAGGTGGCGGCCTTTCGGTATCCGGGCGGCATGGCCCGCCACGTCTTCCACGCCCGGGCGTTGGCCCGGAACGGCCGGGCGTACGTCGCCGGGAGCTCCTGCGGGCGCTGCTCGTACGAGTAGATCCCGATCCGGTTGTCCCGGCGAGCCTCGAACGCTCGGAGGCCCGCCGGGGCCATCAGCCCCAGCTCGATCAGCTCCCGGGCCCGCTTCACGTTCCTGTCGCTCCACGTGCTGGTGGGCTTCCTAGGCGTGAACCGGTTCATGTAGCTCGTGTGGTCGACGCGCTTGCGGATGCCGTCGATCCAGCCGAAGCACAACGCCTGGTCCACGGCCTCGGGCCAGGTGATGCTGGGCTTCCCTGATCCCTTCCTGTGGAACCCCACCCACAGCTCGGCCGCCGTGTCGTGGTTCCGCTCCAGCCAGGCCCGGAAGCGGGCCGTCGTGGCGAAGAACCTCGGCTTCATGGTCGTGTCTCCACCCGCCGCCACCTCGTCTCTGCCGCCAGGGCCGCCACGACGATCACGACCAGGACGACCAGCTGGGTCGCGGCGGTCACCCAAACACCCAGCGCCGGGGTGGCCAGTGCGGCCGCCGCCGCACCGGCCCGGTAGCCGACGGGACGGATCCCCATCACCCGGCGGAACGCCACGTCGCCGGCCAGGAACATCGCCACCCCGACGGCCAGGAGGAGTGTCGACTTGACGTCCAGCCGCTCCCCGGCTTCGCCGATCGACCGCTCCACGCCGGCGGCGGCGGCGATCACGCCGAGGAGGATGGGGATGTAGGCGAAGAAGTAGGCGTTGATGGCCAGCCCGAACCGCCGCTGGTCCGAGGCTGCGGCCATGGTCCGCCCGGCCCCCTCCTCGTCGCCGACGAAGTAGGCCCACCACAGCGCGGCGGCCAGCGCCAGGCCGAGGATCGCCGCGCCGAACACACCGGCATCGAGGGGCAGCCCGCCGATGCCTATCCCGATCGCCACCACCGACTCGCCCAGGGCCACGATCAGCAGCAGCCCGTGGCGCTCCACGAAGTGCCCGGATCGGAGCGGGAACTGCGGTGCAGCGCGGCCGGCGATGCGAGGCGTGATGAACTGGATGACGATCGCCGCCACCCACAGGCCGTACGCGGCCGCCCCGTCGAGGAGGCCGGCGGAGATCACGCACAGCGCCGACACCACGTTGAACGCGCCGAACCGGACCGTTACACCGGCGCCGTAGCCCTGGAGCCACAGGCCCGAGTGGACCAGGATCACCAGGAGGTAGCCGAGGCCGAAGGCCACCCCGCCGCCGTCGAAGGCTTCCGGGACCGCCAGCGCGCAGACGAAGAACGCGCCCATCCCCAGGATAACCAGGAGCCGGCGGGCCGGGCGATCGGGCGGCACCTGGTTCGTGAGCCAGGCGTACCCGCCGTACATCCAGAACAGCACGACGAAGATCAGCACGACCCGGGCCGCCGTCTCGGCGGTGGGGTGGTGGGACAGGAGCCCGGTGAGCTGGGTCAGCGTGAAAACGAAGACCAGGTCGAAGAATAGCTCCAGCGTCGAGACGCGCAGTTCCTCGGTTTCCGTTGACGACACCGATGGGCACCTCCGACCCGAGGATAAACTCGCGCGATGCCCGAGCGCGTTCTCTCCACCCGCGAGCTGAACCGGGCCCTGCTGGCCCGGCAGCTGCTGCTGGAGCGGTCGACCCTCCCCCTGACGAGGGCGATCGAGCGGATCGGCGGCCTCCAGACGCAGTACGCCCCCTCGGGCTATATCGGGCTGTGGTCCCGGCTCCAGAACTTCCGCCGCGAGGACCTCACCAGGGCCCTGGAGCGCCGGCGGGTGATCCAGGCGACGTTCATGCGGGCCACCCTCCACATGGTTTCGGGGGCGGACTACGCGCTGTTCATGGAGGGGATCCGGAAGATCCGCCGGGAGTGGTGGGCGCGGGTCCAGCGTCGCCAGGCCGGGAGCCTCGACATGAAGGGAGCGGTCGCCCTCCTCCGGAAGCACCTGGCCGAGGGCCCGCGGCGTCAGCGCGAGCTGGCTCGGCTCCTCGAGGCCGAGGGCTTCCCTCGGATGGCGTGGGCCGGTGCCGGGATGTGGCTGGACATGGTCCGCGTGCCGCCGTCCGGCACCTGGGAGCAGCGGCGGGCGGACCTGTACGGGCTGGCCCAGGGCTGGGTGGCCGAGCGAGCGGTGACCGAAGCCCAGGGGAGAGAGCACGTCCTGCGCCGGTACCTGGGCGCGTTCGGGCCGGCCCCGTTGAGCGACGCGGCGAACTGGGCCGGACTCCCGGTGACCGCCCTCCGGCCCGCGGTCGAGCGGCTTCCACTGAGACGGTTCCGGGACGAGGCCGGGGGCGAGCTCCTCGACCTGCCCCGAGCACCCCTGCCGGATCCCGAAACGCCCGCACCGGTCCGGTTCATCCCGACGTGGGACGCGATCCTCCTGGCCCACGCCCGCCGGACCCAGGTCCTCCCGGAGGCCATCCGCCCCCGGGTGTTCGACACGAAGACACCCCACTCGGTGCTCACGTTCCTCGTCGACGGCGCGGTCGCGGGGACGTGGCGGTACGAGAAGGGGCGGATCCGGCTGGAGCCGTTCGGCCGCCTGCCTGGCGGGGTCCGGCGGGAGCTCGAAGAGGAGGGCGAGCGCCTGGCCGCCTTCCACGCCGACTGAGCCGACCGAAACCGATCGGCCCCCTCACGCGTTTGGGTCTTCGGAGGCCGATGATGCGGGTCGAGGTGGCGAAGCGAGTGAGGATCGAAGGCGGCGTGCTGGCCGATCTGTACGCGCGCCACGCCGACGACGCTCTCAGGCTGGCGTTCCTCCTCACCGGGGACCGGGCCACTGCCGAGGACCTGGTGCACGACGCGTTCGTCCGCCTGGCCGGGCGTCTCCTGCACCTTCGGGACCCGGGTGCCTTCCACGCCTACCTTCGGACGACCGTGGTGAACCTGGCCCGCTCGCACTTCCGCCGCCGAGGGGTGGAGCGCCGTCACGCCGAGCGGCAGCCCCGTCCCCGGCCGGTGGAGCAGCCCGATCTCAGCGGTCGGGAGGAGATGCGACTGGCGCTGCTGGCCCTGCCCGTCCGCCAACGCACCGCGATCGTGCTGCGCTACTACGAGGACCTGTCGGAGGCCCAGACCGCGGAGCTGATGCGCGTCCGGCCGGCGGCGGTGAAGTCCCTGGTGTCCAGGGGGATGACGACCCTTCGGCAGATGATCGGGGAGGACTGACATGGAGACTCGGATCCGAGAGCGGCTGCGCCACCTGGCCGAGGACGCCCCGACCGCTGGGGCTATGCCGCCGGCGGTGCGCCGGCGGGCCCGGCGCCGGGTCGGGGCCACGCTCGTGGTCGGCGCGGTGGTCCTGACCGCGGCGGCCGTGGGCGTGTCCGAGGG
>JBOGVU010000101.1:0-8584 GCA_050692915.1 Actinomycetota bacterium
CACCTGGGGCTATCCGGCGAGGACCGGGCCGAGCACGCCCGGGAGCTGACCGACCTCCTGGCCGGCCGGGAGCCCGTGGTCCTCGGCGGAGACCTGAACGAGGGGCCCGAGGAGCCCGCCGCCCGATGGATCAGCGGCCGGTACTGGGACGCCGCCCGGGACGCTGGCCGCACCTTCCCTTCGTGGGAGCCCCGGGCCCGGATCGACTACCTGTTCGTGTCCGGGGGCGTGGCGGTCGAGCGAGCCTGGGTCGGGGGGGAGCGCTTCGCCCGGCTCTCCGACCATCTCCCGGTGCTGGCCGACCTGGAGGTGGAGGGGTGACTCAGTGGGCGCGGTGGGCCGCGCCCACGGCCTCGGCGAACTCGTGGGTCCGCTCGAAGATCAGCTCGGCGTCGTGGTCGAGGGTGGCCACGTGGTAGGAGTTCGGGAGCGCCACGAGCTCCTTCCGCTCCGAGCCGATCCGCTCGAGGAGCCACCGGGCCGTTCCCTTCGGCACCACGTGGTCCTCGGCCGACTCGAATACAAGGAGCGGCTGGCGGACCGAGGGAAGCTCCCGCCTGAGGACGCCGAAGAGCTTGGCCACCTCTCCCAGGCCCCGGACCGGGATGCGCTCGGCGGCGAGCTCGTCCTCGCCGGTCTTGCGGATGTCGTTCCCGACGCCCTTCCGCGGGGGGATCATCGGCCACAGGAAGGGCGCCACCAGGATCCGGCGGTCCCGGACGTACGGGTTCACCAGGGCCAGGCCCCGGATCGTGTCGGGGTGCCGGGCGGCGAGGTGGAGGCCCACCGCGGCGCCGAACGACAGCGTCAGCACCGCCACGCTCTCCACGGTCCCCGCGAGCTCGAGGAGGGCTCGCTCGGCCTCGGCCACCCACTCCTGCCACCGGTGCTGGCCCAGGGCCTGCCAGTCCCTCCCGTGCCCCGGGTAGAGGGGGCAGGCCACGGCGTGGCCTCGGGCGGTCAGCCACTCCCCGATCCGGCGGAGGCTCGAGGGGTTCCCGGTGTACCCGTGCAGGAGGAGGAGGCCCACGGGGCCGCCCTCGAACGAGAAGGGCTCGCACCCGTCCCGGATGCCGTCCGTCAACGAAGCATGGCCTCGAGCCGGGCGATCACCGCGTCGGGGTCGAACGGCTTGGGGAAGAAGTTCTCCCGGCCGACCAGGCCGATCACCTCGGGGGCCACCTCGGGCTTGCCCGTGATGATCACCACCGGGGTCCGCTTGGTCTCCTCGGTGGCCCGGAGCTGAGCGAGCATCCGCTCGCCGCCCAGGTCGGGCATCATCAGGTCGAGGACCACGGCGTCGGGCCGGTGCATGTCGAGCATCAGGAGACCCTCGAGCCCGTCCTTGGCCTCCACGACCTCGTAGCCGTTCATGTCGAGGGTGACCCTGACGAGCTGGCGGACGGACTCGTCGTCCTCGACCAGTAGGACCTTCTTCTTCTCGGCCACGGGCGCGTCTCCGAGCTCAGGGCGAACGGCGAGAGGGATTCCGGAAGATCTGGAGGACGACGTAGAGGGCGAACAGCCCTGCCAGGACCGTAAGGCCCCCCACCAGGGCGATGAACGACCACTCCAGGAGCCCCAGCGCCACGTCCGATTCCTCCCGGTCCGATGTCCCTTGGTGCCTTCCCGCCGAGTCTAATAGGGTAGAGGGCGATCAGGCCAGAGGCATGCGAGGCGAGGGCCGATGTTCTACTGGGTGCTGAAGAACCTCCTCCTGGGGCCGCTGCTGAGGCTGATCTACCGGCCCCGGGCCCGAGGGATCGAGAACATCCCGCGCACGGGTGGATTCATCCTGGCCGCGAACCACCTCTCCTTCGTGGACAGCCTGTTCATGCCGTTGGCGTGCCCCCGGCCGGTGGTGTTCCTGGGCAAGGCCGACTACTTCGAGTCGTGGCGTACCCGGTGGTTCTTCCGGGCGGTCAGCGTGATCCCCGTACGCCGGCAGGGTGGCGCCGCCGGCGAGGCGGCCATCCTGGCCGGGATCGAGGCCCTCAAGGTGGGACGGGCCGTGGGGATCTACCCCGAGGGGACCCGGAGCCCCGACGGCCGGCTCTACCGGGGGAAGACCGGCGTGGCCCGGATGGCCCTGGAGGCCCGGGTGCCGGTGATCCCGGTGTCGATCCGGGGCACCAGAGAGGTCATGGCGATCGACGCGAAGGTCCCCCGGATGTCGGGGAAGGTCGTGGTTGAGTTCGGCAAGCCGCTCGTGTTCGACCGGTACCACGACAGTCCCCGGGACCGGTTCGTGCTCCGGTCGGTCACCGACGAGATCATGTACGAGATCATGATGCTCTCGGGGCAGGAGTACGTGGACGAGTACGCCTCCAGCGTGAAGGCTCGCCGAGCCGAGCCCGCCCCGTCTGAGGCCCCGGCGAGCGCCTCCGTGCGCCGCTAGGCCCCCCGCTCCCAGCCCAGGGCCCGCTCCACGGCTCGCCGCCATCCCGCGTACCCGCGGTCCGCCTCGGCCCGGTCGCCCGGCACGAACTCACGATCGAGCGTCCACGCAGCCGCGGCGTCCTCCCTGGACGACCACACGCCGCTTCCCAGGCCGGCCAGGAACGCCGCGCCCATGGCCGTGGTCTCCTGCACCACCGGTCGGCGGACCGGCACCCGGAGCAGGTCGGCCTGGAGCTGGCAGAGACCGTCCATGACGCTGGCGCCGCCGTCGACCCTCAGCGAGGTGAGCTCCGCCGCCCCGGCCATGGATTCCACGACGTCCCTGGTCTGGTAGGCCATGGCGTCCACCGCGGCCCGGACCAGGTGGGCCCGGGTGGTCCCCCGGGTGATGCCCACGATCGTTCCCCGGGCGTACGGGTCCCACCACGGTGCCCCCAGCCCCGCCAGCGCCGGGACGAAGTACACGCCGGCGGCGTCCGGCACCGACGCGGCCACCGGGCCCGCCTCCGCGGCGGAGCCCAGGAGGCCGAGCCCGTCGCGCAGCCACTGGATGGCCGCCCCGGTGACGAAGATCGACCCCTCCAGCGCGTACCGGACCCCGTCTGGGTCCGAGTACGCCACCGTCGTCAGCAGGCCGTCGGCCCGGGAGGCCTCCCGCCCGGTGTTCAGGAGCACGAAGGACCCGGTCCCGTAGGTGTTCTTGGCGTCGCCGGGCTCGAAGCAGGCCTGGCCGACCAGGGCGGCCTGCTGGTCGCCGGCGATCCCTGCCACCGGCACGGCCGCGCCGAGGAACGCGTCCGGGTCGGTGACCCCGAACGCCCCACTGGACGGGCGCACCTCGGGGAGGAGCGCCCGAGGGATGCCCAGCCGGTCCAGCAGCTCGCCGTCCCAGTCGAGCCGGTGGATATCGAACACGAGCGTCCGGGAAGCGTTGGTGTGGTCGGTGAGATGCTCCCGGCCGGCGGTCAGCCTGGCCACCAGGTACGCGTCGACGGTCCCGAATGCCAGGCGTCCCGCCTCGGCGCCTTCCCGGACCCCTTCGACGTGCTCCAGGAGCCAGGCCAGCTTCGTCCCCGAGAAGTACGGGTCCACCACCAGGCCGGTTCGCTCGGCGATCCGCTCCTCCCAGCCCTCGGCCCGGAGTGCCTCGCATAGCGTCGCGGTCCGACGGTCCTGCCACACGATGGCCGGGTGGACCGGACGGAGTGTCTCCCGGTCCCACACCACCGTGGTCTCACGCTGGTTCGCGATGCCCACCGCGGCCAGCGCCGGGGCCCGCACCTCCGCGGCCTGGAGCGCCTGGCCGGTCGATCCCAGCGCCGCCGTCCACCAGTCCTCCGGGTCGTGTTCCACCCATCCCGGCCTGGGGAAGCGCTGGGGGAACTCCCGGTAGCCGCGCCCCGCGACCCGGCCGGCCTCGTCGACCACGAGCGCGGTCACCCCGGTCGTCCCCGCGTCGATCGCCAGCACGGCCATGCCGCGGCGAAGGCTACCGGGTGGGCGCGCTTCGCCGCTACGCCGGAACGAGGATCTCGGCGTGGACGATGCCGACGCCGGGCAGGCCGATGTACCGGGCCGCGCCCTCGGACAGGTCGAGGACCCGCCCGTCGACGTACGGCCCCCGGTCGTTCACGAGCACCGTGGCGCACTTCCCCAGGTAGGTGACGTGGAGGAACGAGGGGAGCGGCATGGTCCGGTGGGCCGCCGTGAACAGCTCGGGGTTGAAGATGTGGCCGATCGCTGTGGGGTTGCCGGCGAACTCCTCGCCGTAGAAGGAGGCCTCCCCGGTGAACCCCTGGCCGGTGGGCTCGAGGTCCGGAGGGATCGAGCACCCCCGGCCGCCGTCCGGCCCCAGGTACTCGAGCAGCTTGCCGAGCTCGCCGTTGACCGCCACCAGGTTCTCGAAGCTCTGCTCGACGCCGGCCGCCGCCAGGAGCTGCTGCCTGGCCGCCAGGAGGCCGTCGATCTCGTGGCCGGCCGCCCGGGCGGCCTGCTCGGCCGTGGCCAGTCGGATCTCCATCACGGTTCGGATGTCCGCCAGCTCGGCCTGCCGTCGGGCCAGCTCCCCGCGATGCTTCTCGATGACCACCCGGAGCTCGGCGATGCGGTCGAGCTCACCGAGGGCCTCGGTGGCCTCGCCCACTCCCTGGCTCAGCACGCCCTCGATCATCTTCTGTCGAGACAAGAAGTCCCCGGGGTCGGTCGAGCCCAGCAGGACGTCCATGAAGGCGGCCGGCCCGGCCCGGTAGATCGCGTCTGCCCGATTGTCGAGGAGGGACCGCGCCCCGGCCACCTCGGCTTGCAGGAGGCTCTCCTGGAGGTACGCGTCGATCAGCCTGGCCGCGGCGTGATCGGCGTTCGCCCGGACCCGGGCGTAGCGGCTGGACAGCTCGGCCAGGCCGGCCCGGGCCAGCGCCGCTTCGGCCCGGGCGGCCTGCTGCTCCCGCCGGGCCTGCTCCAGGTCGTCCTGGGCCGTCTGCGCCCCGGCCGGAGCCTGCGCGAGCAGGAAGGCCGCGAGCACGATGGCGCTCTTCCGCACCATTACCTCCATGGGGGGATCAGTCTGGGGGGGACACGGATGGTATCGGCCCGCATGAGACGAATCTGGACTTCGGTGCAACCTAGAATGGCCGTGTGCCCAGGATCGGCGTGCTTACGGGGGGCGGGGATTGTCCTGGCCTGAACGCGGTCATCAGGGCCGTGGTCCGCAAGGGCGTGGAGCACCACGGCTGCGAGATCGTGGGCTTCCGGAACGGCTACCGGGGCGTCCTCGAGGGGGAGTCGAGGGAGCTCAAGCCGGAGAGCGCCCGGGGGATCCTTCACCGAGGGGGGACCATCCTGGGGACATCGAAGATCAACCCGTTCAGGGTGGACGGCGGCTTGGAGCTGCTGGTGCGGAGCCTCGAGGCCGCCCGGGTGGATGGTCTCATCGCCATCGGCGGCGAGGGCACCCTGGGGGCGGCCACCAAGCTCTCAGAGGAAGGCGTGAACGTGATCGGGGTCCCCAAGACGATCGACAACGACCTGGCGGCAACCGACTACACGTTCGGGTTCGACACCGCGGTGCAGGTGGCCACGGACGCCATCGACCGGCTCCACACCACCGCCGAGAGCCACAACCGGGTGATGGTCCTCGAGGTGATGGGCCGGAACTCCGGCTGGATCGGGCTGTACGCGGGGCTGGCCGGCGGGGCCGACGTGATCCTGATCCCGGAGCACCCGTTCGACATCGACGAGGTCTGCGGCCGCCTGCGGCACCGGCAGAGCGAGGGCCACCTCTTCTCGATCGTGGTCGTGGCCGAGGGTGCCGTCCCCCGGGAGGGGACGCTGCCGGCGCCCACGTACGAGCGCGACGAGTATGGCTGGCCGAGGCTCGGGGGGATCTCCACGATGATCGCCGGGGAGATCGAGCAACGCACCGGGTTCGAGACCAGGGTGACGATCCTGGGCCACGTGCAGCGCGGCGGGACGCCCACGGCCTTCGACAGGGTGCTGGCTACGCGGTACGGGGTGGCGGCCATCGACCTCGCCGCCGCCGGCCGGTGGGGCCGGATGGTGGCCCTCCGGGGGATCGACATCGTGGATTGCCCGCTCGACGCGGGCGTCTCCGAGATCAAGCAGGTCCCCGAGCCGCTGTACGAGGTCGCCGAGGTCTTCTTCGGGTAGGCCTCTTCAGGTAGGCTCCCGTCAGTGGCCACCGTTCGATGCCCCTTCTGCGGGGACGACATCGTCCCCCTCCCGGTGGAGCCGGAAGGCGACGAGGGCCCCACGCTCTACGACTGTCCGTCGTGCAGACGGCGTCTCACGGTGGAGGCGGTCGACGAGTACCTGGCACTCGAGGAGGAGGAGGCCTCGGGCTAGGCCTCAGGCCAGGTCGGAGCGGACGCCCTCGGCCACTGCGGCCAGGTCGTCCTCGGTGGTGGTGAATCCCTGGAGGAGCAGCACGGTCTCCTCGATCACCCACGAGCACTGGGCTCCGGCACCGTCCGGCAGGCCGAGGCACGTCACCACGTTCGGGTCCACGATCCCCGTGGACGTCCCCGCCCCGGCCACGAACCCCTGGTAGAAGCCGGCCACGTCCTGGCCGTCGGGGACCTCGGCCGCCATCAGGAGGTAGGTCGGGAAGCCTCGCCCATAGAGCTCCATGTCCACCTGGACGTCGAACGTACGCGTGACGCCGTCGAGGAGGTCCTGGAACCCCTCCACCAGCTCGCCCTCCATCCGTGGCTGTCCGCCTACCTGCTCGGGCAGCTCGAGACCACGGGTGAGCCACCGGTAGCCGACGAAGCCGATCACCGCGGTCAGGACCACCACCAGGGCCTTGACGGCCCACCCGGCCACCCGGTCGCCGGTCGGCGTTTGAGGCTGCCAACGGGTCATGGTGGCGGGCTCGGTGACCACGGCCGAGGGGGTCCCGGCGCCCGGCCCGGTGCCGATCGCCGCGGCCAGGGCGGATCCCCGGGACGGCGTGCCCGGGGTGGTTCCGGGCGGCGGACCGGCGAAGCGCGTGAAGCACTGCCAGCAGTGCTCCGCCGCGACGGGGTTCTGGGCGCCGCAGCTCGGACAGGCTCGCTCTTCCATCTCTTGCTCCTTCCGGGGGAGGTATCGAAGCGAACCGATCGCGCCTTGAGGGGCCGCCCCGAGGGCCCCCTCGCCGTGTACGCTCGCCGGGATGGCCCCGGTCGATCTCAGATCCGACACCGTTACCCGGCCCAGCGCAGCCATGCGCCGGGCCATGGCAGAGGCCGAGGTCGGCGACGACGTGTTCGGGGACGACCCCACGGTCAACCGCCTCCAGGAGCGGGCCGCCGAGGTCACCGGCAAGGAGGCAGCGCTGTATACGGTCACCGGCACGATGGCAAACCAGACGGCGCTGCGGACGTTCGTCCGGGCCGGCCACGAGGTCGTGGCCGAGGCCACGGCCCACGTGATCACCGTGGAGAAGAACAGCGCCGCCTCGCTGTCGGGCATCACCTACCGGCCGGTGGCGGCGGAGCGAGGCCTGATGAGCCCGGAGCAGGTGGCGGAGGCCCTGGGGCCGGACCCCCTGGACTTCCGGGTGGTGGACCTGGTGGCGGTGGAGAACACCCATCAGGTCGGCGGGGGAAGCGTCCTTCCCCTGGAGAACCTGAGGCGGATCCGGAAGGTGACCGAGGAGGCCGGCCTGCCCCTGTACATGGACGGGGCCCGGATCTGGAACGCCTCGGTGGCCTCGGGGGTCCCCGTCCACGAGTACGCGGCCGAGGTCGAGGCGATGATGTTCTGTTTCTCGAAGGGGCTTGGCGCGCCGATAGGCTCGATCCTGTGCGGCCCCGCCGAGTTCATCCGAGAGGCCCGGCGGAACCGCCTCATGCTCACCGGGGCGTGGCGGCAGGCAGGCGTGATCGCCGCGGCGGCCCTGGTGGCCCTGGAAGAGGGGCCGAAGCGCCTCCACGAGGACCACGCCAACGCCCGGCGACTGGCCGAGGGCGTGGCCGAGGTCCTGCCGGGCGCCCTGAAGCCCGAGGACGTGGAGACGAACATCGTGTTCGTGGATCCGGCCCCGCTCGGTGCATCGGCGGCCGAGTGCGTCGACCGGCTCCGGGATCAGGGCGTGTTGGCCACCATCGTGGCCGGGCGGGTCCGGATGCTCACCCACGTCGACGTCTCGGCCGGCGACGTGGAGACGGCCATCGAGGCGTGGCGGAGGATCGCTCGGTGAGGGACTAGTCGGCCTGGTCCCTGGCCTTCCGGGCCAGCGGGAGCCCGAACCAGAACCACACCAGGGCCGCGCCGATGGCCGCCGTGGCCATGGCCGCCACCCCCACGCCGAACAGCACGTCGCCGATCAGGTAGACGGCCCCGGCCACGGCCACCGCCAGGACCGCGATCCCCACGATCGACAGCCTCGTCGAGGTGACCAGGAGACGCTCCTTGTCGTAGTCGCGCCACCGGAGCCGGTGGTAGGCCGTGGGGGCGATGAACAGGACAGAGCTGAGCGCCGTGGCCAGGAGGATGGCGAAGTAGAGGTCCCGCTGGAACGAGGTCATCCGTGCGAACCCCTGGCTGAACGGAACGGTGAGGAGGAACGCGAACAGCACCTGCACCCCGGGCAGGGCCACCCGCAGCTCCTGGAGGAGCTCGGCGAGCTCGCGGTCGAGGCGCTCGCTCTTCGATTCGTCAGCCATCGGCCTGGTGAGGATAG
>JBOGVU010000102.1:0-8259 GCA_050692915.1 Actinomycetota bacterium
GCCCCGTACGGCTCCCGGAGCTCGTCGGCCGACCGGAACGTGCCGTCCTCGTTGGCCGCCTTGGACCACGTGATGTTGATCGCGCCGGGGATGTGCCCGGGGACCTGGGCCTGCTCCTGGGGCAGGCGGTCGGGAGCGAGCTTGTCCCCTCGGTATTCCTCGGGCGAACGCACGTCGATGAACCCGGCGTCGCCGAGGCTCGTCAGGACCTCGTCCCGGAGGGCCCGGAGCTCCACCCGGACCGGCGCGTCCAGCTGGACCGCGGCCGGGGGGAACGAGGGCTCCTCCCTGGACAGCTCACGGGACTCCAGCTCCCACTTCTGCCGGCCGCCGTTCAGCAGCTTTGACCCGGTCGAAGCCCAGGTACTTCAGGAGCCAGTAAGCGTACGAGGCGAACCAGTTGTTGTTGCCCCCGTACAGGATCACGGTCGTGTCACTGCCGATCCCGGACCGGCTGAGCAGGTCGGCCAGTCCGGCCTGGTCGACGAAGTCCCGTCGGAGCGGGTCGTGCAGGTCCCCGAACCAGTTCCACTGCACGGCCCGGGGATGTGCCCCTTGGTGCGCCTCAACCCCTCAGAAGCCCAGGGCCGCCTTGGCCTCCTCGGACATCTTCTCCGGGGTCCAGGGCGGAGAGAGGGTCATCTCCGCTTCGACCTGGTCGACCCCCTCGACCGGCTCGAGCATCTGGCGGATCTGCTCCTCGATCAGCGGCCCGATAGGGCAGCCCATGGTGGTCAGCGTGTAGTCGATGTGGACGGTCCCGTCCTCGACCCGGACGTCGTAGACCAGCCCGAGGTCAACGATGTTGATGCCGAGCTCGGGGTCGTTCACCTTGCGGAGGGCGTCCATCACCTGGTCGACGAGCCCCGATGGGGCGCCGTTCCCGGACGGCTCGGCCCCGTTCCCGCCCCCGGTCTCCTGCTCGCGAAGTTCCTGTTCGTTCCGCTCCATGGCCCTTCCTCAGAGGATATCCTAGTGCCGCTTGTCGGGACGGAGGGGAGAGAGTGCGCGTCCTCATCGTGGATGACCATCCGGTGACCCGTGATGGCCTCCGCACGGCCTTCAACCTAGCCGACGAGATCGAGGTCGTCGGCGAGGCCGCGTCCGGCGAGGAGGCCATCAACGTCGTGGCTGAGACGAAGCCCGACATCGTGTTCATGGACGTCCGGATGCCGGGGATGAACGGGATCCAGGCCACCCGGCAGATCCGGGAGAACAACCCCGACACGAAGATCATCCTGTTCACGATCGACGAGTCCAGGGCCAGCGTGGCCGAGGCCATCCAGGCCGGGGTATCCGGCTACCTGCTGAAGGACGCCAGCGTGGGCGAGCTCATCAACGCGGCCCGGCAGGCCATGGCCGGCAAGGCAGTGATCCACCCCAGCCTCACCCAGGCGTTCATCGAGGAGGTCCAGCTCGTGGACCGGCCCTCGAGCCCGGAGGCCCCCCTCTCCCCCCGTGAGGTGGAGATCCTCCAGAAGATCGCCTACGGGGCCACCACCAAGGAGGTGGCCGACCAGCTCGGGATCTCGTTCCACACGGTGAAGACCCACCTGGAGCGGATCTTCGAGAAGCTGGGAGCGAACGACCGGGCCCAGGCCGTGGCCATCGCCATCCGCCAGAGGCTCGTGGAGTAGGCCGGCCGCAGGAAGAGCGTCAAGCCCGCCCCGGACTGTCAGGTCGGCCCCCGAACCTGCCGATACGGTCGGTGATGGAGCGAAGTCCCCTGATCCTGAGCGGTTTGGCTCCCCTGACCGCACACGCCCTCCGATCCGCCGGCCGCGAGGTCGAGGAGACCGGAGACACCTGGCGGGCTCTGGAGCTGGCCGAGCGCGTCCGCCCGGAGGCCGTGGTGGCCCGGACCGGCGTGGCCGGGCCGGACTCCACCGAGCTGATCCGGCGGCTCCGGCAGAGCTGCGGGGGCTGCGGGGTGCTCATGGTGGTGGACGAGCCGGGCTCGCTGGAGGCCGCCTCGCTCCTGCGGGCCGGGGCCGACGCCGTCCTCCTCGGCGAGCCCGAAGTGACCTTCCTCGTCTGGGCCCTGGACCAGGTGTCCCGGGGCGGGGTGGTCCTCTCGCCGGAGATCGCCCGGGAGATGGTGGGCTCGCTGGCCGACACCGTGCATCGCGAGCGGGAGTGGGCCCGTGCCCTGTCCGAGCGAGCCCAGGAGGCAGAGTCACTGGCCCGGGCCAAGGCCGACTTCATCGGCAACGTGTCTCACGAGCTCCGGACCCCACTGACGATCATCAAGGGCGTGGCCGCCACCCTCGCCCGGGCCCCGGCCACCTCGGCCCAGGGGCAGCTCCTGGCGGAGGCGGAGGCGGCCGCCGACAAGCTCACCGGGATGATCGAGTCGATCCTCACCCAGGCCGAGCTGACCCGGGGCGAGTTCGTCCTCGACTTCCGTCCCTGCGACGTGGCCCTGGTGGTGCGGGAGGGGGCTTCGGAGGCGGGGGCCAACCATCCCCACGTCGACGTGGAGGTCGTGGCGCCGTCGAACATCCCCGCCGTGGCCGACGCCCGAGCGGTCCGCGGCGTGGTCCGGCAGATCGTGGACAACGCGTGCCGGTACACCAAGGCCGGCGGGCACGTGGCGGTCAAGGTGGCCCGGTCCGACGAGGGGATCTCGGTGCACGTCACCGACCGGGGGCCCGGCGTGGCCCGGGGCCAGATCGCCGCGGCGTTCGATCAGGCCTTCTCGCCGGGAGAGGTGGTCATGACGAAGCAGCAGGCCGGGCTGGGCCTCGGCCTGAACCTATCCCGAAGCCTCCTGGCGCTCCACGGGGGCATCCTGTGGGCCGAGCCGCTTCCCGGCGGCGGCACCCGCGTGTCGTTCACGATCCCCGCGGAGGGCCCCACCGGGGCCGATCAGTCGCCGGAGACGCCCGCCAGGGCCAGCGCCAGCACCTCCTCGTAAGATCGGGCCACCGTGGCCCGCTCGACCAGCCTCCCCCACAGCTCCGTGGCCTGGCCCGCGGTGAAGTCTCGCTCCCCGATCGGCTCGCCCTCGAGGACCACGACCGGGGTCCCCTGCTCGGCGACGCGGACGGCGGCGCGGAGGTTGCCCACGTTGCCGGGTCCGTAGGGCGCGTCGGCCACCACGACCACGGCCGCCCGGGCCATGAGGGACTCGGCTTCAGCCTCGGCCTCGTCGTCCACCGCGGAGAACGGCGGGACCGTGACCCTTTCGAGGTTCAGGCGCTCCGCCATCTCCGCGTCGGTGTCGGTGGCGTGGAGCACCCCGGCGGTCACCTCGAAGCCCCGCTCGGCCAGCGCCCGCATCACAGGGGCGCCCCGCCCGGCCCCGCCCACGACATGGGCTCGGGGGAGGCCGGGCGTGACCGCCCGCCGATGACCCGGGGCCAGCATCACCGTGGGCCGGCCCGTGGCGACGTGGGGCACGATCTCGGCCTCGACCCCGTACACGGCCCGGATGAAGCCGGGCGTCACGACTTCGTGCGGGTCCCCCTCGGCGACCACCCGGCCCTCGTCGAGGGCCACGATCCGGTCGCACACCCCCGCGGCCAGGTTCAGGTCGTGGAACACGGCCAGGATGGCCCGCCCCTCTCGGGCCAGGGCCCGCACGGTGGCCAGGATCCCCACCACGTGCCGGAGGTCGAGGTGGGTGGTGGGCTCGTCGAGGAGGAGGACGGGCGCGTCCTGGGCCAGCGCCTGGGCCAGGAGGACCCGCTGCTTCTCCCCGCCCGAGAGCTCGTCGATGGGCCGGTCCCCCAGGTGGTGGACCCCGGCCACCTCCATGGCCTCGCGGGCCCGCCGGAAGTCCTCGGAGGACCCCCCGCCGAGGGCGGAGATGTACGGGGACCGGCCCATCAGCACCACCTCGAGGGCGGTGAAGGCGAACGTGGCCGAGACCTCCTGAGGGACCACCGCCACCAGGCGGGCGGCCTCTCGGGACCGCATCCCGTATGGGTCCCGGCCGTCGACGAGCACCCTTCCCGCGTCCGGCCGGAGCGTGCGAGACGCCACCCGGATCGCGGAGGTCTTCCCCGAGCCGTTCGGGCCGATCAGGCCGACCACCTCACCGGCCCCGACCCGCAACCCAACCCCCCGCAGGGCCGGGCGAGCGCCGTAGCCGGCCGACACCCCGTCGAGGACCAGGAGGTCAGGCCCGGGCACCGGCCCCCTTCCTCTCCCTGCGCAACAGGTACAGGAAGAACGGGCCGCCCAGGAGCGCGGTCACCGCGCCGACGGGGATCTCCTCGGGGCCCCGGACCGTCCGGGCCGCCAGGTCGGCCAGCACCATGAAGGCGGCGCCGCCGACGATGGACGCGGGCACCAGACGGCGATGGTCGGCGCCCAGGACCAGGCGGAGGATGTGGGGGGTCATCAGGCCGACGAAGCCGATGACCCCGGCCACGGAGACCGCCGCCGCGGCCAGTAGGGCCCCGGTGGAGAGCGAGCGGCGCTTGAACCGCTCGATCTCCACCCCGAGCTGGGCGGCCCGCTCCTCGCCGAGCGCCATCAGGTTGAGATCCCGGACCGTGGTGAGCGCCAGGACCGCGCCCACCCCCACCAGCGGCGCCGAGGTGGCCAGCGCCCCCCACCCTCGCCCGGCCAGCCCGCCCAGCAGCCAGAAGTAGATCGAGCGGATCTCCTGGCCGGCGAACGCCATCAGCAGACTGATCACCGCCGAGATCACCGCGGCCACGGCGATGCCGGCCAGGAGCAGCGTGGCTACCTGCACCGCCGGCCCGATCCTGGCAAGGCGGTACACCAGGAACGACACCGCCAGCGCCCCGGCGAACGCCGCCGCCGGGACGCCCAGCCCTCCCGCCAGAACCCCACCACCGAGGATGATCACGGCGATGGCCCCCAGGGCCGCCCCGGAGGACACCCCGATGATGGCCGGGTCGGCCATGGGGTTCCGGAACAGCGCCTGGAACACGGCCCCCGAGGCGGCCAGCGCCGCGCCGACCACCATGGCCAGCAGGACCCGGGGGATCCGTAGCTCGAACAGGATCACGGCGGCCGACGACGGCACGTCGGCCGGCAGGCCGGCCAGCCCGAGCTTCCAGGCCAGCAGGCGGAGAGTGGTGGCCGGTGAGATCCACACCGTGCCCAGCCCCACCGCCAGCAGGGACGCCACGGCCAGCACGATCACCAGCGCGGGCATCGCTCCCCGCCGGCCGAGCCTCACGCCGCCGCGGCCTCCCCATGGAGGGCCCGGGCCAGCTCGGCGACCCCCTGCGCCACCCGGGGCCCCGGCCGCGAGATCAGGTCGGCGTCCACCTCGACGACCCGGCCGGCCCGGACCGCGGACAGGTCGCGGATCCCCGGCTGACGGATCACCTGCTCGACGGGGATCCCCTCAGAGACCAGGTACACGTCCGGGTCGTCCTCCACCAGCTGCTCCAGCGACCACTGCGGGTAGGCGTCCTCGGCCGAGCCCGTGATCGGCTCACACCCGGCCCGCTCCAGGAGGTCGAACTCGAGGGAGCCGGGACCCACCGTGAACAGGTCGCTCAGGTCGAGGAAGCACGACACGGGCTCGGCCGACGTGACGGCCGAGCCAACGGCGTCGGCCTCGGCCCGCATGTCCTCGGTCACGGCCGCAGCGGCGTCCTCGGCCCCCAGGAGGACCCCGATCGTCTCGATGTCGGCCAGCGTGTCCTCGAACGACGCCGCCAGGGTGGTGAACACCGGAACACCGACCTCGCGGAGGCGTTCCTTCCACTCGCCGCCGATGAACGCGGTCAGCAGGATGTCGGGGTCGAGGGCCACCACCTGCTCCACGTTCGGCTCCACGCCTCCGGCGCCGCCGACCGACTGGATGCCCCGAGCCTCCGGCGGGAAGTCGTCGAACCCGCCGGACACGCCCACCAGGCGGTCCCCCAGCCCCAACGCGAACACGATCTCGGTGTGCGATGGGGCGAACGTGACGATGCGGGCCGGCTCGGCCCGGAGCGTCGTCTCCACGCCCTCGTCGTCGCTCAGGGTCAGCGGGAACCGGCCCTCCTCGGACGGGGACGTGGGCGGTCCCCCCACGTCTTCCTCACACGCCCCCAGGGCCAGGACCAGAGCCACCGACAGGTGGCTGAGGGATCGTGCCATCCGTGCCTCCTCTCCGGCCGAACGCGCGGCCGATCAGGCCGACCCTCGGAAGCACGGGGCCTCCGGCCTCGACCGGAGGCGTCACGCCCGCCGCCTTGACGCGAGGGACGGCGCCACGAGGCCCCGAGGCAGGTCTCCTGACTCCCGGATCGCCGCTCGCCCGAGCCTTCCCAGGAGGTCGTCCCTCCCAGTGGCATCCCTCGGGTTCGCTCCCCGGTCACAGTGGCGCGACCGTGCCGGATTGACACCGGCTTCCCTCCGGGCCCCGCAGGGCCCGGGCCGGACGGGGTCTGCCGTCCCCGTCCCGGCCGCCCCGGGACGCTTGCCTTCCGTATCCTGCACGCCGCGTCCAGCCGGGGCAAGTGGCGTCCCCCGGGCCCGGGCCCTACACTCCATTGAGATCCCGTGGCCTGGGCACGCGTCTCCGTCACGCTCCTCCTGGCCCTGTCCGTCTTCCCGCGGACCCCCTCGGGGGGGGACGAGGCCCTGCCTGGCATGCGGCTGGTCGCCGCCGCGGGCGTGGAAACGCTCCTGCCGTCGAAGTGGGAGTACCGCCCCATCCCCGACACCGGCGGCCACAGGCTCGGCATCCAGGCCTCCGAGCGCCTCCTGGGTATGATCCCCACGGACCTCCGCCAGCCGAGCCTTGAGGCCTACTGGGTGGACGCCACCGAGGTCGGCGTCCCCTCCGACTACTACGAGCTGGCCGCTCGCGGCCCCCTGCTCGACCTGGTGGATTCGTCGCCCGGCTGCCGGCCCGAGGGCCGGCTGGAGGCCGTGTCACCACGCCACGCGCCCGGAGACCTCGACATGTGGCCGGGCCAGTACGTCAGGATGGTCACCGGGACCTGCCACACCCAGGCCGCGGACACTCGGTGGGCCTCGTTCGTGGCGGCCCCGGGGTTCGGCCCCGCTCGCGAGCTTGGGATCCCAAGCTCGGGCCTGTACGTGGTCCGGGCCTCCGTGTCCAACGGACCCGACGCCGATCGGCGGCTCCGGACGCTGATGTCCGGCGTGTCGTTCGGCGGCACGCCCGTGGGGGCGTTCCTGGCGGCCGCGGGCCTTCCCTTGAAGCTCCCCTAGCGGGGGCTTCGCTCGACGAACGGCGGCTTGATCACCTCGGCCGGGCCCCGCCGTCCCCGTACGTCGACCTCCACCGTGGCGCCGGGCGCGTGACGGTCCGGCGGGAAGAGGTAGGCCAGGGCGATGCCCTCCCGAAGGGTCGGCGAGAAGGTGCCGCTGGTGGTCTCCCCGATCGGGTCGCCTCGCTCGTCGAACACCGGGTAGTGGGCCCGTGGGATCAGCCTGCCGGACATCCGGAGCGCCCGGAGGCGGGCCTGCACCCCTTCCTCCTTCCGCCGCAGCAGGGCCTCCCGGCCCCGGAAGTCACCCTTGTCGAAGGCCACCGCCCACGACAGCCCAGCCTCCAACGGGGTTCGGTCCGGCGAGATGTCGTTCCCGTGGAGCGCGTACCCCATCTCCAGCCGGAGGGTGTCCCTGGCCCCCAGGCCGGCCGGCTCCAGGCCCACCGGCCCCCCTCGCTTCAGGAGGTCCCGCCACAGAGCCCGGGCCACTGCGTCGGGGACGAACAGCTCCACGCCACGCTCTCCCGTGTATCCGGTCCTGGCCAAGAGGACGACCACGTCCCGGAAGGACGAGTCGACACACGTCATGTAGGTCAGCCCCTCGACCTCCGGGAACATCGGCGTGACGAGGTCGAGCGACCGCGGGCCCTGGACGGCGATGGTGACCAGGTCCGGGCGATGGTCGACCGCCGCCCGTGCCGACACCTCCTCGGACAGGATCGCCAGGACGGACTCCGTGTTGGCCGCGTTCGGGACGACCAGGAACCGGTCCTGGGCGACCCGGTACGTGATGAGGTCGTCGACGATGCCGCCGTCCTCGGTGAGGACCATGCCGTACTGGGCTCCGCCGACCGGGAGGACGGCCAGGTCGCCGGTCACCACGCGCTGCAGCCGGTCCAGGGCCGCGGGCCCGGCCACCTCGATCTTGCCCAGGTGGGTGAGGTCGAACATCCCCGCGGCTTCCCGCACCGCGCGGTGCTCGGTGAGCACGCCGGCGTACTCGATGGGCATCGACCAGCCGGCGAACTCGCCCATCTTCGCCCCGAGGGCCTCGTGCTCGGCCTGGAGCGGCGTCTGTTGCAAGTCGGCGTCCACGGCTGTT
>JBOGVU010000103.1:0-8232 GCA_050692915.1 Actinomycetota bacterium
AGTCGATGGTGGCCTCGGAGAGGAGCGGAGCGCTGTCCTTGTCGATTACCACGCGAACCCCGTAATGCTCCTCCGTGTGGTCCTGATCGGAGACGCTGTCGGTGGGGAGCATGGAGTACTGGAACCCGCAGCAGCCTCCGGGCTGCGCGGCCACGCGGAGGGAAACCTCCGGCTTGCCCTCCTGTTGGAGTAGTTCCTTCACCTTTGCTGCGGCGGTCTCGGTCAGCTGCATGATCGCTCCTCGCGTCAGGACCGATTATAGGGGAAGGTGCGGCAAAGCCCGCCTGTGCGGAGGAGGAGCCGCTCTCGCCTACAGGCCGTCAGCTTAACCTTGTGCGGTTCGGCCGCCCGGCGCCCAGTCAGGAGTGGGATTGGTGGAACTCCTTGTGATCAGAGAATACGCGGACGCGGTTCGGCGAGACGGCTCCGGGACGCCTCCTGAACCGAACCTGGTCAGATAGTCCTGAGCGGGAGGCCACCTCAAATTAGGACACTACCCGGCGTTTCGGGGTCCCTTATTTCCAAAATGTGTCTGGCTCAGGTGATCGGACACGACCTTAGAGGACCTCATACCAGCTGTGAGCAGCGGATATGCCTGAGGTGACCCGGAAATGCAGGACTCATAACCCAGAGGTCGCTGGTTCAAATCCAGCCCGCGCAACGAGAGAAACCGCAGGTAGAAGGCCTAAAGGCGGTTCCGGAAACCCGGGAGCCGCCTCCTTTTGTGTCTAATTTGGCGAGCGCCCCATCGAGTGGGTCCGAGAAGTCGGTGAAATCCCTGGTCAGGGGCCATTTCCGTGGTAGCTATCCGGTAAACGACCGGATAGGGGGCCTCCGGATGACAAAACGAACGGCGCGTCCGCTGCCCGAGGTGCGGGAGCCTCGAGACCAAGCGCAAGGGGAAGACGCAGGGTGCGCCGGTCTCGCTGGCCGGGCCCCTTCGGCCCCTCCAGCGGTTCTTCTGCAAGGCGTGCGAGCGTAGCTTCACGCTCGGGCGCCAGCGAGCCCGGTCCGGCGCCCAGTTCGCGACGACGTCGTCGAGGAGGCCGTGCGCCTCTACGTGCAGGGCCTGCCCTCCTACCGCGTCCTCTCCGTACTCCTCGAGCAGCGCCTCGGCCGTCCGGTCGGAAGGTTCACGCTGAACCGGTGGGTGGACCGGCTCGGAGGACGAGCCAAGACCCCGCTCGAGGTCTCCGCCGAGCTCAGGCCACCGGGGTGGAGCGGGTTCCTCGGCGTCGATGGCAAGGCGATCTACATCGCGGGAGAGGAAGCCGCGTTGGTGGTGGCGGTGGACCAGGGCACCCACGACGTGGTGCATGCCGTGGTCGCCGACGTCGAGGGCGAGGACGCGTTCCAGCGCCTGGTCCGCGAAGCGGTCACCGGCGCCAGCTACCCCCTGAAGGGCCTGGTCAGCGACGCCGCGGCTCCGTTCCTGGCGGCCCACGCGAACTACTTCGCCCGGGTCCCCCTCCAGCTCTGCAGGATCCACGCCTCGCGCCGGCTCGACTTCGTGATCCCCAAGGCCAAGCGCTCGCCGGACGCCGCGGTCAGGGCCGAGCTGAAGGACCAGGTCCGGGCCGTGCTGTTCGCTCCCACCGAGGAGGAGGCACGTCGGCTGTTCGGGGCCCTCCTCCGTGATCGAGATCGCTACGAGAATCTCGGCCGCACCGACACCCTCGGGCCGATGGAGCGGAACTTCGGCCTCTACATGACCCACCACCGGGTCGAGGGCATGCTGGCGGACGCCAACATCACCGAGAACGTCATCAAGCAGCTCGGCAAGAAGCCCCGCCTGATGGAGGGCTTCGCTTCGTTGGAGTCGGCGGAGCGCTACGTGCGGCTGCTCGTCGGCTGCTACCGGTTCAAGCAGTTCACGGACTCATACCGGAAGGGCCACAACGGACGGGCTCCCCTCGAACTCGCGGGAGCAGATCTCGAAGGCCAGGACTGGCTGTCGTTCCTACTCCGGCGGTAGCCTCCGGTGTTGGTCAGACCCACTCGATGGGACGCTGCCCAAATTAGACACAAGAATTCCCCGTACTCGGGAATACGGTCTGGGGCGGGGAACTCGGCCACTACGGCCGGGGGTCGACCGGATCAGGCTACGATGCCAAGCGCACCACCCCTTCCATGCCCTCTCGTCGAAGTCTTCGAACGACCCCCCGGACCCCGAGCCTCATTGGGCGAACCCGAGCGCCTGTGACCGCGGCCACCACTATGAGCCGTTCTCCAGGAGTTCCTTCAGCTTGTCCAAGTTGGCACCGACCGCGGACCTCAGCCTCGAAGTAGCGAGACCGCCCACCAGCTTGAGTACTCCCGACGGTTGCAACTCCACCACGTGGACCGCCCGGAGTGTTCAGGAGGAGGTCGGAGGTCGCCCCGAGAGAGGATCGCGAAGCCGGCTCCGGGGTAGAACTCAACATCGAAGCCGAGGTTCTGCGTGTAGAAGGCGATCGCAGCGTCGACCTCATCGACGAAGTAGCGCACGCTCACCGTAGACACGTCGCTCCTCCCCTCTTCTCTGCTGGGGCCTAGTTCGAACGTAGGTCGTCGCCTGGCGAGTTTTAGCAAGCGTAGGTCTGGCTGGTCGTCGGTAAGGAGATCCGTTTGCGATCGGTTGCTCAAGTTCGCCGCGCGTGCCAAAGGCGTTCTCTCCTGAGAATGTTGAGAAAACAGGTGGCCGGCTTATGCAGGACCGTCCCTGTCCTCCCGTGTCTCAGGATGCGGGGGACGTTAAGGAGAGTCCATCTCCAAGGCCGTCGGCAACATGCGAGTTGCGCGATGGCCAAATCCTACCCATCGCACTTATCTCTGGCGGAGCTGCAGGTATCGGCGTGTTCGTGGTTGTGCCGGTCGTGATGTGGCGGCTGTTGGAACCTGAACTGGCCCCTTGAACGAACGTCCCGGTCTCTTCTCCGTGTACGAGCGCCCGGATCACTAGGGCGGTTGGAGGCTCAGCCACCATCCTGCGCCTCCTAAAGTAGCGGCTAGGGGATGGTTCGCTTCTTCTCACACCCCCGAGCCCTGTCCCTCCCGGGCCCCCCCACGCAGGTGTCCCTGTTCGGGCCGCCGTTCAGCTTGTCGTTCCCACCGGCTCCCTTGAGTGTGTCTCTCCCGGTCTCGCCGTTCACTTTGTCCTTGCCGGCGCCACCGCTGACCTTGTCGTTGCCGCTGCCCCCGCACAGCAGATCCTTGCCCCCGAGGGCTTTCACCGTGTCGTTGCCCCCAAGTGCCGCGATCACGTCCACCCCATTGGTGCCGGACAGTGCGTCAGCCCCCGCCGTACCCACCACCGTGGCCACGGTCCCCTTGCAGGTGGCCTGGGGGGAAGGCGAGGGAGGGACCACATGCGCGACTGTGGCCACGAAGGCGTCAGTGCCTCCGTTGTAGGAGGTATCGGGCCCAGTCACGGTGCCGAACCCGTCCCCGTCGGGGAACGAGGTTTGGTCGGAGTCGGTGTAGCCGGTCAGGTACGCTGTCCCGGCGCCGTCCACGGCGATGCCCTGGCCAATGTCGATACCCGAGCCGCCGATGTATCCAGCGTAGCCCAGAGAAGTCCCCGGGGAGGCCACCTTGGCCACGAAGGCGTCGGCGGCACCACCGTTGTAGGAGGTGTCCGGCCCCGTCACCGTGCCGAACCCGTCCCCGTCTGGGAAGGAGGCCTCCGTGGATTCGGTGTCCCCGACCAGGTACGCCGCCCCGGTCCCATCCACGGCGACGTCCTGACCTGCGTCGTACCCGGAGCCCCCGATGAACCCCGCAAAGGCTAGCGACGTTCCCGAAGAGGCCACTTCAGCCACGAAGGCGTCTCCGAGGCCGCCGTTGTACGACTGGTCCGGCCCCGGCAGCGTGCCGAACCCGTCCCCGTCCGGGAAGGAGGTCTGCGTGGAGTCAGTGGAGCCCGTCAGGTACGCGGCCCCCGCACCGTCCACAGCGATGCCGAAGCCGACGTCCCCGTCGCCCGAGCCCCCGACGTACCCCGCGTAGTCCAGCGAGGCCCCCGACGAAGCCACCTTGGCCACGAAAGCGTCGGCGGCACCGCCGTTGTAGGACGTGTCTGGGCCCATCACCGTGCCGAACCCGTCCCCATCGGGAAACGTGATCTGAGTGGAACCGGTCGTCCCGGTGATGTAGGCGGCCCCGGCGCCGCCCACGGCGATGCCCGAGCCCGACTCGCCACCGAAGCCCCCGACGTACCCCGCGTAGTCCAGGGAGGCGCCCGAGGGAGCCACCTTGGCCACGAACGCATCCCCACTGCCGTTGTAGGAGGTGTCCGGGCCCGTCAGCGATCCAAATCCGTCCCCGTCGGGGAACGTGGCCTCGCTGGATTCGGTGGTCCCCGTCACGTACGCGGCCCCGGCGCCGTCCACGGCGATGCCCGATCCGAACTCGTTGGTTCCAGCTCCCCCGATGTAGCCCGCGTACTCCAGGGAGGTCCCCGTGGGAGCCACCTTGGCCACGAACCCGTCGAAGAACCCTCCGTTGAAGGACGTGTCGGGACCGATGGCGTCGGGGAATGTCGTCTCGGTGGAGCCGGTGAGACCGGTCACATACGCCGCCCCGGCGCCGTCCACGGCGATGCTCTCGCCCGATTCGGCGCCCGAGCCCCCGATATATCCCGCGTAGATGAGTGAGGTCCCCGAGGGGGCGACCTTGGCCACGAAGGCGTCGTTGTTGCCGTTGTAGAACGTGTCCGGGCCCATCAACGTCCCGAACCCGTCCCCGTCGGGGAACGAGGCCTCGGTTGACTGAGTGGTTCCCGCCACGTAGACGGCCCCGGTCGAGTCGACCGCGATCTCATCACCGTCGTCGGCACCGGACCCCCCGATGTACCCCGCCTTGATCAGCATGACCGGGTCGATCACCAGCGGACGGCTCTCGTCGTAGGGACCGACGTCGAAGCTGTACGCAAGCCCGTTCCCGACCGCGTATGAGCTGGGAACCTCAACCCGACGCTCACCAGTTCCCTGGTAGGTGAGGGGAACGTCTTCTAGGACGTTCCCTGCCGGGGCGGTGACCTCGAGTTGCCCTTTTGTATTCACAGCAAGCCTCGTGGCGCCCCGATAGGCCAGACGGATCTGCGAGGGGTCGGCACCCGGCCGGACCACGAATGAGTACTTCAGGCGACTGCCGGTCCCCGAGTAGAAGAGGTCGATCCCCGGCCACAGGTCTCGGTATGCCACTCGTGAATACGTGGGGACGCCGGTTCTCCACTGCTCGGGCTCTCCCCTGAAGTAACTGATCACGGCGGGGGTCTTCTCGAGGCCCACCGGCTCGGTCGGGTGGGCTCCCACGAACCCAACTCCCAGGGCCCAGTGGCGGCCCGACGGATGGGAGAGCGAGAGGCGAAGGCCGCCTGAAGTGAAGAACATGGAGGCCTCCGGACCGTGAACGTAATACTCGGCCCGGGAAGCCATCTCCCCGCGGTTCTCGATAAAGTACAGCGGCAGCCTCCTCAGCGTGGCCCAGACCTCATCGCGTCGCGCTGGTGACGAGGCCCATTCCGCCACGAACGAGACGAGGGGAAGGAGCAGGAGTGACGAAATAAGGATCGCTACCCGGGGAACCCATCGAGTCACAATGCCCCCTTCGTAAGGTGCCAACAGCGGCACCAAAGGGTACCAGGCGCGGGCGTCCGGCTGCCGAGAGCCTTCTGGTTCAGCCAGTCGAAGATCCGAAAGACGCGAATCCTCGTGCAGTCATCGATGGCGGTGAACTGGTAGTGCTTCCTGCGCGATCCTCGGAGCGGAGCGATGAACTTCACGTCGATCTGGACGCGGTGTCCAGGCTGCGGCTTCTCGTAGCGCTTCCAAGGACCGCGGGACAGCCAGATCAGCGCACCCGACTTGGTGGTGCTCGTACGCTGTAACCTCCGCCCCCGCGATCGTGAATCGAACTCAGAGCTTTCCCTGCCCGAGGATGAGTTTGGTTCGCTGCTGGGATGCACCCTGGTGCCCAGTGGCGCCCGAGAATGTCGAGAAAACAGGTGGCCCGCGCGGGTCGGAGAGCCCAGAATCTCACGCCGAGATTCCGCATGGATGGCCGAAGCAGGCAGGACGCGGGCCCTATCAAAGTGTCAGGTCACGGGCCCAATCCGAGTTTCTGTACCCTATCTTGGCCCGCACGGTTCCGGTTCGGGGATCGATCCGCCATAGCTCGTGCGGGGCCCCGGGATCTCCCAGCTTGGGAACAGTGAGCCAGATCGATCCGTGACCCACCGCCAAGAACCCGGCATCCCGGGAGCGAACAGTGCCGTTCGGCCCAGACGGAACGACGCTTCCCATTGACCTGTTGCCCCGTCGATCCTCACCAGCCGGTTGCCGTCCACGGCGACCCAGAGATCCTCTCCGTCGGAGGCCGCGCCAACCACCTCTTGCAATTGGCTCGTGGCCCGGCTGGTCACCGGGTCGATGCGCGACAGCGTCCCATCGCCGAAGTTCTGGGTCCAGACCTGTCCCGAGGCCGTGATCAGGCCGAGGGGATCCGATACCAGTGGCACGACTGCTCGGACGATCGGCCGGATCCAGGGTCGACCCGAACAGCCGTGTCGCGGCCAACGTTCGTCTCCCCGCGGCTGGCCGTTGGTATCCGGTGGGCTCGTAGTTCACATGGGACCGTATCGCGGGAGAGCCAATAGGTTGTTGGTCCAGACGCCGTCGGCGTGGGTTCGGATGTACGGCGGCTCCGCCTCGACTATCCGAATGTTTACGGTCCGCTCGCCGTCGGTCACAAAGGCGCGGGTTCCTGGCTTGCGCAGGTATTCGATCATCTGTTCGCGTGTGCTCTGCCCACTGTCTCCGGTCTGAGGATTCGTCCAGCGCACGCGGGCAATGTGCTCGTGGTTCTCGCCTCCCTCCATGTGGACGGTCGTGACCCGAACCATGCCAGATTCTTCTCCCACCTTCCCAAGTATGGCGGGAAACTCAAGCACATAACCAATCGATAGCCTGGCGCATGCCACGGTCAGCCCCACAACGACTTGCGCGATGCTCGAGGACTTGCTCGGCAACTTCGGGGAGATCCTCGGCCCGGATGTTGGTGAAGTCGATCCCCTCTAACGAGTTTCTTGAGGATCTTCGGGTCGTCAGCGGAGAGTCGCGTCAGTTCCGCCTCGAAAGACTTCGCTTCCTTGTTGCGGGCTTTCAACGTGCGGGTCAGCTCGGCTCGTGTCGACCACTTCAGGTACGGCCCCAGCTCGTCGACGGCCCGCTGAACTGCTTCCCACTGGGCGGGGCTGTTGATGTTGAAGCTGCGGTTCCCCCAGGCCACCACTTGTAGAGAGTGAGGTGAACGTTCTTGGAGTCCGAGAGTGGGTGTGGGTCCGAGGAGCCTTTCCGTTGCTGCTGCTCGTCCCCTATCTGGCCAGTCATTGCCCTACTCACCCGCCCGGACGCCCACACTAGCTTCCCATCGCTCGGCAGCCGGCCTTTCGCATATTCGTCGATTTCCCCGCTACTCGATCAGATCGATGCGCAGCTCGCGGACGAGCTCATGCCACTCTCGGTAGAGCTCCTTCACCCGCGGACTGGCAAAGGCGACGACGCTTGCCCCTAGCCGGTCGACTTCCGTGGAGCCTGACCGTCACCCGTCCCCCTGCCGTGGCTGGGCGGGCGGCGTAGTCGTTGTACCAGCGGCAGCGGCCGCTCTCGTCCCGGATCCGGTGGTCACGTTCTTGACGAACGAGGTCACAGAGGCCTCGTCCCGTGACCAAGAAGGATACCGGCGTCAACGACCCCCGGGATGCCGAGAGCCCGGCAACCTCGCGGCTGCCGGGCTTCGGCCTTGCCCCCCGCAGGCGTCCCTGCGAGCGGGGTCTCGGGGAAGGCCCCGAGATGGTTCGGGGTTCTAGGACTCCTGGCTGCCGGCCAGCTCGACCGGCGGGGTCTCGGGCGGACGGGAGGCCGGCTCGAACACGATGTCCCCGTCGCGGGCGTCGACGATGATCGTCTGTCCCGCCGTGAACTCCTTGTACAGGAGCTTCTCCGACAGCGGGTCCTCGACCATCCGTTGGATCGTCCGGCGCAGCGGCCGGGCGCCGAGGGCCGGATCGTATCCCTTCTCCGCCAGCAGCTCCTTGGCCCCGTCGGTCAGCTCGATGTCCAGGTCCTTGGACTTCAGCTGACCCTCCACCCGCCGGATCATCAGGTCCACGATCGCCTTGACGTGCTCGCGGGACAGCGAGTGGAACACGATGACCTCGTCGATCCGGTTCAGGAACTCGGGACGGAAGGA
>JBOGVU010000104.1:0-8082 GCA_050692915.1 Actinomycetota bacterium
CGCGCTGATGCATCTTGACGGCGAGGACCGGCGCGCGTTTGTCTCCGGTGAAGGATCCTTCTCCGACCACGAGTCCCATCGCATAGCCGAGGTCGAACGCGAGTAGAGGCCTCGCGACGTGGGGCGGCGAAGGCTCCACGTGAAACATCGGACGAAGGTAGCATCCGGGGGTGACATGAAGGCTCCACGTGAAACATCACCGCACCCTCCCACGAACTGCCTCGCCTCCTACGCTTCGTTGTTGCAGGAGAGGGCGATTCCGATGGGGCTCGTGGCCGGGTCGGACCGAGAGCGACTGTGGGAGCGGCACATCGAGGACTGTCTCCGGGCCACGGCGGCGTTCCGGCCGGAGGACCGTGTCGCGTACGACCTCGGATCCGGAGCGGGTCTTCCCGGGATCGTGCTGGCCTGCGCGCTCCCCGATCGCACGTTCCGGCTCGTGGAGCCGCGCCGGCGGGCCGCCGCCTTCTTGGAGCTGGCGGTTGAGCGCCTCCGTCTCGAGAACGTCGAATTGCTGATCACACGGGCGGAGGAGCTCGACGAGCCCGCCGACGTGGTCACCGTTCGGGCGTTCGCTCCCCTCGATCGTGCCTGGTCCGCCGCGCACCGGCTGCTCCGCCCAGGAGGCCGGCTGGTGTACTTCGCAGGTGGGGGGATGAGGGATCCGGCCGTGCACGCCCGGAGCATGATCAGTCCTGAGCCTCCCGCGGAGGTCGAGGTGATCGAACGGGTTGATTCCGGAGCCCCGCTCGTTATCATGTCCCGAGGGTGACCATGTTCAGGCGGAAGCGGGCTGGCCGAACGGAGGCCGCTCACGCCCGCGATCCGCGAGTGGTGGCGGTGGCGAACCAGAAGGGCGGGGTGGGGAAGAGCACCACCGCGGTCAACCTGGCCGCATCGCTGGCCGAGCTGGGGCTGAAGGTCCTGGTCATCGACATGGATCCCCAGGGGAACGCGTCGACGGGGCTGGGGATCGTCCCGGGACGGCGGATCGTGGGCACCTACCAGGTCATCTCGCAGGGGACGCCGGCCGACTCCGCGGTGATGGAGACTTCGGTCCCTGGCGTGTGGGCCATCCCTTCGACCATCGACCTGGCCGGGGCTGAGATCGAGCTGGTGGGGCAGATCTCCAGGGAGAACCGCCTGGCCCGGGCGGTCGAGCCGCTGATCCAGACGTACGATCTGATCCTCCTGGACTGTCCGCCTTCCCTGGGACTCCTCACCGTGAACGCGCTGTCGGCCGCCCATGAGTTGATCGTGCCGATCCAGTGCGAGTACTACGCGCTCGAGGGGCTGGGGCAGCTCCTCCGCAACGTTAGGCTGATCCAGCAAAACCTCAACCCGACCTTGAGACTTACCGGCATCGTCCTGACGATGTACGACAGCCGGACCAAACTCTCCGAGCAGGTCGTGGCCGAGGTGCGCAGGTACTTCGGGTCCAGGGTGTATGACACCATCATACCGCGGACGGTCCGGCTGTCCGAGGCTCCGGGATTCGGAAAGCCGATCACCGAGTACGACCCCAGCTCGAAGGGGGCCAAGGCCTACCGGGCCCTGGCCGTTGAGTTCCTGGAGCGGGAGGCGACCGACCTGCCACTCCCGACCGAGGAACCCCCCTCCGTGATCGCGGTCACGGCAGAGCCCGGCGACGAGCCCGACGAGAACGAGGAAGGAGGGGAAGAGGCGTGACCACTCAGCGAAGAGGGCTGGGCCGGGGGCTCTCCGCCCTGATCCCGGGCGCCGCCGACGAGGCCGGCCTGATCGAGGTCCCGGTGAACGCCGTGTCGCCGAACCCGCGCCAGCCCCGGCAGGGCTTCGACGAGGAGTCGCTGCATGCCCTGGGCCGGTCGATCCGCGAGGTGGGGGTCCTCCAGCCCATCGTGGTCAGGGTCCTGAACGGTGGCTACGAGCTGGTGGCGGGGGAGCGGCGGCTCCGAGCGGCCAAGATGGCCGGCCTGGCCACCATCCCCGCCGTGGTCAGGACGACCGACGACACCGAGTCCCTCCGGGAGGCCCTGATCGAGAACATCCACCGTCAGGACCTCGGCGCGCTGGAGCAGGCTGCCGCGTTCCAGGAGCTCCAGGAGGATCTGGGGGTCACCCAGGAGACCCTGGCCGAGCGGCTGGGACACTCCCGATCCCACGTGGCCAACACGATCCGTCTGCTCCAGCTGCCCGGCGACGTCCAGCGCCTCCTGGCGGAGGGCGGCATCACGGCCGGCCACGCCAGGGCGCTGCTCGGGATGGAGGACGCAGAGGCCCAGGGGGCTCTGGCCGTCCGGATCGCGGCGGAGGGCCTCTCGGTGCGGCAGACCGAGGAGCTGGTCCGCGCCTACGCCGCCCGCCCCGCGGCCAGGCCGGCGAAGGAGGCTCGGCCCCCCGACCCCAAGCTCCTCCAGTATGAGGAGGCCATGGCCGAGGCCCTGGGGACCCGGGTCCACATCCAGCGCAGCCGGCGCAAGGGGAAGATCGTGGTCGAGTTCGGCTCGAAGGCCGACCTGGGCAGGATCGCCTCGCGGATCGTAGACGGGCCCTAGGTGGCCCGGGCGCCGGCGGGGGAGGCGGCGGGGAGCTCCGCCAGCAGGTCGCCCAGGCGCCGGACCCCCTCTTCGATGGCGTCCTCGGGCGGATAGCAGAAGGCCAGGCGGAGGCGGTCCCGTCCCGACCCGTCGGGGAAGAAGGCCGTCCCCGGCACGTACGCCACGCCTCGGGCCACCGCCTCGGGCAGCATCGCCTTCGTGTCGGCGCCGGGGATGGTGACCCACACGTAGAACCCGCCGCCCGGCCGGGTCCAGGTCGTCCCGGCGGGGAAGTGGCGCTCTAGCGCGGCCAGGCAGGCGTCGCGCCGCCGCCGGTACACGTCGACCAGGTCCGCCAGCGTCCCGGTCCACCGGTCCCGGTCGGCGAGCCACCCCTCGGCCACGAGCATGTTCAGGTTCGAGGAACACAGATCGGCCGCTTCCTTCAGCAGGACCAGCTGGGCGGTGGTCCCCGCCGGGGCCACCGTCCACCCCACCCGGATCCCCGGGCAGAACACCTTCGAGAGCGTGCCGAGGTAGATCACGCCCCCCGGATCCAGGGACCGGAGCGAGGGGAGTGGGTCGCCCTCGAACCGGAGCATCCCGTACGGGTCGTCCTCGATGATGGGCACCCCGGCGGCCCGGCAGACCTCGACCAGCCGCCGGCGCCGGTCCAGCGAGAGCGTCACGCCCGCTGGGTTGTGGAAGTTCGGGCAGACGTACAGGAACTTCGGGCGAGCGCCGGCCGCCAGGGCCGCCTCCAGCGCGTCCACCGACAGGCCGTCGTCATCGAGTGGGATCTGGAGGTACCGGGGCTCGTAGACGGAGAACGCCGAAAGGGCCCCGACGTAGGAGGGCGCCTCCACGGCGATCTCGTCGCCGGGGTCGATGAACAGCTTCCCCACCAGGTCCAGGGCCTGCTGGGCGCCCACGGTGATCAGGATATCGGCGGGCTCGACCTCGATGCCCTGCTCCGCCATCAGCGCGGCCAGCCGCACCTTCAGGCCTTCCTGCCCGGAGCCGCCGCCGTACTGGAGGGCCACGGCGGCCCGGTCGGTGAGGACCTCGGTGACCACCCGGAGGACCTCCTCGGAGGGAAGCGCCTGGACGAACGGCATCCCGCCGGCCAGGGAGATGACCTCGGGGCGGGCGGCCACGGCGAACAGGGCCCGGACCTCCGAGGCGGTCATGCCGGTGGAGCGGGCCGCGTACCGCTCTGCCATCGCGTCGGCCGGCACGTCCCAGGCATCGTACCAGCCGCCCCGTCGCCGGCGGGTGCTACCATCCCCGCCATGAGCGAGCTCCGCCGGGCCGGGCAGGCCATCGCCCTGGGCCTGGCCCTGGGGGCGCTGCTCCTCCGCGCCGCTCGCCGTCGGGCTTAGGCGGTCCCGTGGGCGGACGTCGCCTGATCGACGTGACCCTCGACAACCTCCGGGACGTCCCCGTGGAGACCCGCACGAGCCTGTTCTGGGAGACCGATACCGACGAGGAGCCCTCGGACCCGGGCTTCGAGAAAGAGGAGTGGTTCTCCGAGGTCCTGCTGGAGTGGGGAGGATGCGGGCTGGCGCTGGTGGATGACGCCCGAGGGGCCGTTGGATACGCGCAGTTCGCGCCGCCCTCGTTCTTCCCCCGGCTGTCGCGGTACCGATGTGGGCGGGTGTCCGAGGATGCCGTGTACCTGGCCTACTGCTTCGTGGTGGCCGTCAGACGAGGGTTCGGGATGGGGACCCAGCTGGTCCGGGCCGTGGCCCGATCGCTGGCCGACCGCGACGTCCGGGCCCTGGAGGCGCTCGGTGACCGGGAGCGGGCCGACGGGTGGGTCCTGCCCGCGTCCTTCCTGGCGGCGAACGGCTTCCGCGTGCTTCTGGAGGATCCGCGGTTCCCGCTGATGCGGCTGGACCTCACCACCGCGGTCCAACCGCGGGAGGCGGCGAGCTGGGCCGCCGTCCCCGGCGTGGCCTAGGGAGCGCCCCGGCCGCCCCCGCCGGCGGCTTGACCCGCGAAGTACCGCTCCAGGGCCCTGGCGGTGGCCACGGCCACCCCGCGCACGAAGGGATCCTCGGAGAGCAGCCGCTCCTCCTTCGGGTTGGTGACGAAGCACGGCTCGATCTGGACGGCCGGCATCCTGGTCTCCCGGAGGATCGGGAACGACTTGGGGTGGGCCCGGCCGTCCCGGAGCCCTGTGGCCGCGGTCAGCTCGTCCTGCACCAGCTCGGCCAGGGCGGCGCCGGCCTCGGACGAGGCCCCCAGCCCGCCGAAGTAGTAGGAGGAGGATCCCTCGGCCGACGGATCCTCGTGGCCGTTGAGGTGGATGGAGACCAGGACGTCCGCGCCTGCCTGGTTGGCCCGGGCCGCCCGCTCCGAGGCCTCCGGGTCCTCCTCGGCGCCGCGGAGCAGGCGCGGGTCCGAGCCGCGGAGCCGCAGCTCCACCAGGAGCGCCTCGGCAAGGCGGAAGGCGGCCTCCGCCTCCCGCGTGCCGGCCGGTCCGGTGGCCCCGGGATCCTCGGGGCCGTGACCGGGATCGACGGCCACCGTCCGTCCGGACAGCGAGCCGGACCCGGTACGGAGCGCCTCGGTCTCTCGCACGGCCGCCCGGCCGCGCTCGGTGACGGGGGCCGCCAGGAGTCGATCGAGCGCCTCGAGGGTGGTGGGGCCGACGATCCCGTCCGAGTGGAGCCCCACGTTGCTCTGGAAGTCCCGGACGGCCTGCGCGGTCTGGTCGCCGAACATCCCGTCCTCGCGCCCCGGATCGAACCCGAGGATGTTCAGCCTCCGCTGGAGAGCCCGGACGTCATCGCCCCGGAGGTTCGGACGTCGCAGGTACAGGACCCGGTCGCCGAGCGCGTAGCCCGCCTCGACCAGCTCCTCCCAGGTGTTCGGCCCCACCAGGCCGTCGACCAGGAGGCCGCGTTCCTGCTGGAACGCTCGGAGCGCGCCCTCCGTCGAGTCACCGAAGCGGTGGTCGTCGACCTCGAGGGCGTCGACGTGGAACCCGAGCGCCAGGAGCCTGGCCTGCACGTCGCGAACGGGGTCGCCGCGGTCGCCGAGGCGGATGGGCTGCACGGGCGAAGTGTATCCCCGGGTCAGGCGGGGATGTGGTCCTGGAGCTCTCTGAGGATGGCGTCCTTCGGCTTGGCCCCGACCACCCGGGCCCGCTCCTCGCCGCCGACGAACAGGATCAGCGTGGGGATGCTCATGACCCCGTACCGACGAGCGGTGTCCGGGTTGTCGTCGACGTTGAGCTTCGCCACCCGCATGACCTCGGACTTGTCCTGGCCGATCTCCTCGACCACGGGAGAGACCATGTGACAGGGGACGCACCAGTCCGCCCAGAAGTCGACCAGGACGGGCACGTCCGCCTTCAGGATCTCCTGCTCGAACGCCTGGTCGGTGACCTCGGAAACTCCCGCCATCCCGTCTCTCCTTCTCTAAATGGCCGGGCCGGACCCGGTCCGATTATGGTCCAACCCCGGTGGGGGACCCGCTATTCCTTCCCCGTGTACAGCCGTTCCGCCAGGCGTTCGAACGCGGCCGCGTCGCCCTCCCGTCCCAGCTCCGCCAGCCGGCGCTCCCCCCGGGAGGTGGCCCGGACCGAGGCCCGGTACAGCCGGGAGAGCAGGGGATAGGGGTTCTCCCATCCTCCAGGCCCCTCGATCCCGAGGTGGAGGTGGGGCGGGAACTCGTCCTCGTGCCCCGGCTGCCCGTAACCTGTGTTCCCCACCAGGCCGAGCACGTCGCCGGGTTCGACCGAGGCCCCGACCCGCACATCCGGGTCCACCAGAGACATGTGGGCGTAGAAGTAGTACTTTCCGTCGACCCCCCGGACCCCCACGCGGGTCCCCGAGTAGAACGTCCAGCCGACGGCTTCCACGGTGCCGGCGGTCATCGACACGATCGGCGTGCCCTTCTCCGCAACCACGTCGTTCCCCTCGTGCACTCCCACGAGCTGCCACCTGCCGTCGATCAGACGGAAGCGCGGATCGTGCCAGTCCTCGGCCAGCTCGATCACCGACAGCCAGTTCGAACGGACCACCGGGAACGTGAAGCCGTCGGCCACGACCGGGCGGTAGTACGCGGGCTCGGGGACCAGGACGACGGGCTGCGCCGGCGCGGGCGGGACGCCGGTCAGCGTCCAGGCGGTCGTTCCCAGGAGGACGGCGAGGCGGGCGATCCGCACCACGCCAGCGTACCGGACGTCAGTGTCCCTGAGACTCGAGGTAGCGCTCGGCGTCCATGGCCGCCTTGCAGCCCATCCCCGCGGCCGTGACCGCCTGGCGGTAGGTGAAGTCGACCACGTCGCCGGCGGCGAAGACGCCCTCCACGCTCGTGGCCGTGGTGGGCTCCCGGACCACGATGTATCCCTCGCTCATCTCGAGCTGACCGTGGAACACCTGGGTGTTCGGGATGTGGCCGATGGCCACGAAGACGCCGCCGGTGCCGAGCTCCGTCGTCCGGTCCGTCTTCAGGTTCCGCAGCCGTACCGCGGCGACCTGGCCGTTCCCGAGCACCTCGTCGACCACCGAGTCCCAGACGAACGAGATCTTCTCGTTCTCAAGGGCACGCTGCTGCATGATCTTCGATGCCCGCAGCTCATCCCGCCGGTGGATCACCGTGACCTTGGTGGCGAACCGGGTCAGGAACAGGGCCTCCTCCATGGCCGAGTCGCCCCCACCGACCACCACGAGCTCCTGCCCCCGGAAGAAGAACCCGTCGCAGGTGGCGCAGGTGGACACCCCGCGGCCGAGGAGCTGCTGCTCGCCCGGCACCCCGAGCATCTTGGCCTTGGCCCCGGTGGCCACGATCACCGACCGGGCCCGGAACTCCTCGTCCCCGGACCACACGCCGAACGGTGCCTCGGAGAGGTCGACCTTCGTGGCGGCCTGGTGGAGGAGCTCGGCGTCGAACCTGGCGGCCTGCTTCTCCATCAGCTCCATGAGCTCGGGGCCAAGGATCCCCTCGGGGAAGCCTGGGTAGTTCTCCACGTCGGTGGTCAGCATCAGCTGGCCCCCGGCGTCGATGCCCTTCAGGACCAGGGGGCGGAGGTTCGCTCGGGCCGCGTACAGGGCCGCGGTGTAGCCAGCCGGGCCCGAGCCGATGATCACGACGTTCCGTTCGTCCACGGCTCGGGTCATTGTCGCACAGGGGTCATCGGTCTCTACCTGTTCCAACGTCGGGCTATTCCCGGAGCTACAGGCGCTGGCTGGCCAGGGACCGGAGCCGGCAGTCGTCCCGCCCGACCACCCAGATCACGAGGCGGTCGTAGGGCTGGTCGGGGGATGGCCCCTGGAGGAACGAGGCCACGTAGGCCGGCTCGCCCTCGAAGGACGCGGCCTCGATGGTGAACGGGACGATGAGCTGATCGGGAGGGACCTCCGAGACGACGCACCGGTACACGTCTCGCAGCCCCGGGGGGAGCGTGGAGGGGTCGAACGCGGAGTAGAAGGAGGTGGCCGAGGGCGCCAGGCCCCGGCCGAGCGCCGTGCGGGCCTCGTCGCGGAGCCCGCGGGCCAGGGCCGGCAGGCCCGCGGCGGTGTGGTCCCGGTCCGACTCCCGGTACCGGGGG
>JBOGVU010000105.1:0-8032 GCA_050692915.1 Actinomycetota bacterium
GAGTATCCGAACGCCGCCGGCGTCTCGATCCAGGAGGTCCAGGAGACCATGGCGGGGTTCGGCCGCGACGACGCCGTGGTCCAGCTCATCGACGGCCAGGAGCTGAACGTCCGCACCGGCACGCTGGGGGGGCAGCGGACGGACGTCCTCGAGGCCCTGGCCGACCAGGCCGGGATCCGGCCGGACGAGATCAACGTGGAGGAGATCGGGCCCCAGTGGGGGGAGCAGATCTCCCAGAAGGCGTTGCTCGCCTTCCTCATCTCGATCGCCATGGTGGTCCTGTACATCTCGTTCCGGTTCGAGCTGAAGATGGCCGCGGCGGCGCTGGCGGCGCTCCTCCACGACCTGGTGATCACGGCCGGGATCTACGCACTGGCCGGCCGGGAGGTGACGCCGGAGACGGTGATCGCCATCCTGACGATCCTCGGGTACTCCCTGTACGACACCGTGGTGATCTTCGACAAGGTCAAGGAGAACACCGAGTCCCAGGCGCTGGTGGCCAGGGAGACGTACGCGGGCGCGGTGAACATGACCATGAACCAGGTGTTCATGCGATCGGTGAACACCAGCCTGACCACGCTCGTCCCCATCGCGGCCCTCCTCTTCTTCGGCGGCGATACCCTCAAGGACTTCGCGTTCGCGCTGTTCGTGGGGGTCACCGCGAGCAGCTACTCGTCCATCTTCACGGCGGCCCCGCTCCTGGTGGTCCTGAAGGAGCGTGAGCCGAAGATGACCGAGATCCGCCAGCGGGTCAGTCGCCGTGAGACCGCCCGTCCGGCCCTGGCCCCGGTCCCAGAGGCGATCGAGGAGCGCGAGCTGGCGCCGGCGGTGACCCGCACCCCGGCGCGGCGACCCCAGCAGGCTCGGCGGAAGCCGAAGAAGAAGCCCCGATCCAAGCGGAAGAGGAGGTAGGGAACGGCGTGGCCGACGTCGAGGAAACCAAGCTCCCGGGCCTCGGCATCAGATACGAGTTCCTCACCGCCCGGGGGAGTCGAGTGGGCGTGATCCACCACCGGACCGGTCGCCGGGAGCTCCTCCTCTACGATCAGGAGGATCCCGATACCGTCCGGAACGTCGTCGCCCTCGACCCCGACGACTGCAGGACGCTGGCCGAGCTCCTGGGCGGCTCCCGCGTGGCCGAGCAGCTCGAGCATCTTCAGCAGGTCGAGGGCCTGGCCATCGACTGGCTCCCCCTCCTGTCCAACAGCCCGTTCGCGGGCGCCACGATCGGGGACACCGAGGCGCGTCGGCGCACCGGCGTCTCGATCGTGGCCGTCCTCCGGGGTGATCAGGCGTTCCCGGCACCCGGGCCGGACCACCCGCTGGAGGCCGGGGACACGCTCCTGGTCGTGGGCACGCCTCGAGGGATCGAGGCCCTCGCCGTGCGGCTGCGCGCGTAGCGGTGTCGGGCTCGCTGCTCCTCCTCGAGCTGGGAGCCATCATCTTGGGGCTGGCCCTGCTGGCTCGGCTGGCCGGGCGGTTCGGATTCTCGCCGATCCCCCTGTACCTCCTGACGGGCTTGGCTTTCGGACGGGGCGGCCTCCTTCCCGTTGTCACGGCTGAGGAGTTCATCGAGACCGGCGCAGAGATCGGGGTGATCCTCCTGCTGCTCCTCTTGGGCCTGGAGTACACCGGTGAGGAGCTGACCAGGGGCCTGAGGACCGGCGCCGTCAGCGGGGCCATCGACCTGGTCCTCAACGCCGCTCCCGGGTTGGCCGCCGGGCTCCTGCTCGGGTGGGGCCCGGTCTCGGCGATCCTCCTGGCCGGGGTGACCTACATCTCGTCCTCCGGGATCGTGGCCAAGCTGCTGTCCGACCTGGGGTGGGTGGGGAACCGGGAGACGCCCGCGGTGTTGTCGATCCTGGTGCTGGAGGACCTGGTGATGGCGGCCTACCTGCCCGTGGTGGCGGTGCTGCTGCTGGGGGTCGGCCTGGCGTCAGCGGTTCTCACGGTTGCGGCCGCCGTCGCCGTGGCCGCGGCGTTCCTGGTGATCTCGGTCCGGTTCGGCCCCGCCCTCAGCAGGATGATCTTCAGCCACTCCGACGAGGCCCTGCTCCTGACGATCCTGGGGGTGGCGCTCCTGGCCGCCGGGGTGGCCCAACAGCTCCAGGTGTCGGCCGCGGTGGGGGCGTTCCTGGTGGGGATCGGCATCTCCGGCCCCGCCGCCGATCGGGCCCAGACCCTGCTGACGCCGATCCGGGACCTATTTGGGGGGGTGTTCTTCGCGTTCTTCGGACTGTCCCTCGATCCGGCCGCCATCCCTCCGGTCCTGTGGCCGGCCCTGGTGCTGGCCGCCGCGGGCATCGTGACCAAGGCGACCACCGGATGGTTCGCGGGCAGGCAGCTTGGGGTCGGCGTCCGGGGCAGGTTCCGGGCCGGCGCGCTGCTGGCCGCGCGGGGGGAGTTTTCCATCGTCATCGCGGCCCTCGGGGCAGCCAGCGGCGCTCACCCTCGATTGGCCCCGGTCACCGCCACCTACGTCCTGACCCTGGCGGTGGTGGGACCGATCCTGGCTCGGGCGGCCGACCGCCTGGGGCCGCGGATCCCTCCCCAACGATCCCCGACGGATGCCACAATGGTCCCGGAGGGAGAGGCCGAGTGAACGACAACCTGGACAGGGTCAAGGCGCTGATCCGTGAGGTGCCGAACTTCCCCCAAGAGGGGATCGTGTTCAAGGACATCACGCCTCTTCTGGCCGACGAGGTGGCGTTCTCGTCGGTGATCGACATGATCGTGGTCCACTACGGGCGGGGGACCGTCGACAAGGTCGTGGGGATCGAGGCGCGGGGGTTCATCCTGGCCTCGCCCGTGGCGTACCACTTCGGGGCCGGGTTCGTGCCGGTCCGGAAGGCCGGCAAGCTGCCCTGGAACACCGAGGCGGAGTCGTACGAGCTCGAGTACGGGACCGAGACGCTCGAGATCCACCAGGACGCCTTCCGGCCGGGAGAGCGGGTTCTGATCGTCGACGACGTCCTGGCCACCGGGGGGACCGCCGAGGCCACGGCGGAGCTCGTGGAGCGTCTCGGCGGCAAGGTCGTGGGGATCGCCTGCCTGGTCGAGCTCTCCTTCCTGAAGGGCCGGGAGAAGATCAAGGGCTACGACTTCTTCCCCCTGGTCACCTACTGAGCCCGCTGCGCCTCGGCCCCCCCGTACAATGGTTCGTGAGGAGGCGAGCCGCGTGGAGGAGCTGAAGGCACCCGACCGTCGGGGAGGCCTCCTCTCGCGCCTGCCGTTCGTCTCGTCGGGCGCGCCCGAGGAGGCCGGCGGCCTCGAGGGCCTCCTGCGCAAGGTCCGGGCATACAACCCCAAGGCCGACGTCAGGCAGGTCGAGCGGGCCTTCGACTTCGCGGCGGAGTCCCATCGCGGCCAGCTCCGGAAGTCCGGGGAACCGTTCATCCGACATCCCCTCGGCGTGGCCCACATCCTGGCGGACATGGGCATGGACACCACGACGCTCGTCTCGGCGCTCCTGCACGATGTGGTCGAGGACACCGACCTCTCCCTGGAGACGATCGAGTCGGAGTTCGGCGACGAGGTCGGCGCGATCGTCGACGGGCTCACGAAGCTGGATCGGATCGAGTACCGGACCAGGGAGCAGGAGCAGGCCGAGAACGTCCGCAAGATGATCGTGGCCATGGCCCGGGACATCCGGGTGCTGATCATCAAGCTCGCCGACCGGCTCCACAACATGCGCACCCTGGACGCCCTCCCCCGAAGGCGTCAAGAGGAGATCGCCACCGAGACCCTGGAGATCTACGCGCCGCTGGCCCACCGCCTGGGGATCTTCCAGATCAAGTGGGAGCTGGAGGATCTGTCATTCGCCACCCTCCATCCGAAGCCTTTCGAGGAGATCCACAACCTGGTAGGCAAGGCCGAGGGCGAGCGGGCCGAGTACACCGCCGGGGTCCTCGATGAGGTGAACGGCCAGCTCCGCTCGGTGAAGGTGAAGGCCGAGGTCGACGGCCGCCCGAAGCACCTGTACAGCGTGTACGAGAAGATGGTCCTCAGGGGCAAGGAGTTCAGCGAGATCTACGACCTGGTGGGGATAAGGGTCCTGGTCGAGACCGTCAAGGACTGCTACGCGGCGCTCGGGGCCATCCATTCGATCTGGAAGCCGGTTCCCGGCCGGTTCAAGGACTACATCGCCATGCCCAAGTTCAACATGTACCAGTCGCTGCACACGACCGTGATCGGGCCCGAGGGCCGCCCGCTCGAGGTCCAGATCCGCACCCAGCAGATGCATCGGACCGCCGAGTTCGGCATCGCCGCCCACTGGCGCTACAAGGAGTCGGGGAAGCGGAAGGAGGAGGCGTCCGACATCGCCTGGCTCGCCCAGATGCTGGAGTGGCAGAAGGACATGGCCGATCCCCGGGAGTTCATGGAGGGCCTTCGGATAGACCTCTACAACGACCGGGCGTTCTGTTTCACGCCGAAGGGCGACGTGGTGGACCTGCCCGCCGAGGCCACGCCGATCGACTTCGCCTACGCCATCCACACCGAGGTCGGGCACCGGTGCATCGGGGCGAAGGTGAACGGCAAGCTGGTGCCCCTGGACTACAAGCTGCAGACCGGCGACACCGTGGACGTCCTGACCTCCAAGGGCCAAGACGCCGCCCCCAGCCGGGACTGGCTCCAGTTGGTGGCCACGCCGCGGGCCCGGAACAAGATCCGGCAGTGGTTCTCCCGGGAGCGCCGCGAGGACGCCATGGACACCGGCCGCGACATGCTCCAGCGGGAGCTCCGCAAGCAGGGCCTCCCCCTGAAGCGGCTGACCACCGAGGACACCCTGTCCCGGGTCGCCGCGGATCTCAAGTACCCGTCGATCGACGCGATGCTCGTGGCGGTGGGGGAGGGCCACGTCTCGCCGCAGTCGGTGGCGGTCCGCCTGACCCGGATGATCTCCCAGGACGAGGAGGAAGAGGTCGCGGAGGTCCCGCCGGCCCGGCCGGTCCGGCTGGCCCCCCGGTCGGAGAAGCCGGTGCTGGTGGCAGGTGCCGACGACCTGTGGGTGAACCTGGCGCGGTGCTGCACGCCGGTCCCCGGCGACGAGATCGTGGGGTTCGTCACCAGGGGAAGGGGGGTGTCGGTGCACCGGGCCGACTGCCCGAATGCCCGGGCCCTGGCCACGCAGGCCGATCGTTTCATCGACGTGTCCTGGCGCCCCGGCAAGGGGACGTCGTTCGTGGTTGCGGTCCAGATCGAGGCCCTGGACCGCAAGAAGCTCCTGGGGGACGTGGCCACCGCCCTGGCCGAGCACCAGATCAACATCCTGTCCGCCACCTCGACCGTGGGGAAGGACATGGTGGCGAAGCTCCGGTTTACCTTCGAGCTCGCCGACATCACCCACCTGGCGGGGATCCTGCAGAGCGTCAAGAAGGTCGACAGCGTCTTCGACGCCTACCGCGTGGTCCCCGGCTGAGGCCGGGCATCGCGACCCTACCGCCCGAGAAATCACCCGCCCGGGTGGCACGAATCCCTCGATCGGGGGATGTCCCTAGACCGACCCGGTCCTAGTGTGTCGACGGGACCGATGGCGACCCGAAAGGGGGAGGGGTGGCCCGAGAGGGGGAGCCATGGGTATCAGCCGCACCACCTCGGATGGGGGACGGCACTCGGGGAAGGGCATCCTTGTCAGGATGCTGGCGTCGGGTTTGTCGCTCTTCGTCCTCGCCCCGGCCGGCGTGGGCGCCCAGGAGCCGGTCTCCCAGGCGGACTGCGAGGCAGCCGTCCAGGCGACCGCTGAGGCCTACGATGCCGGTCGGACGCCCGATCCGGAGACCGAACAGCAGGCGCGGGACTGCACCACACCGGTCACCGAGGGGCCGATCGGCGAGCCGACCGTGACCACGACCAAGGGTGCCCTGCGCGGCACCTCGTGCAAGACGATCCACGCGGGCTACGGGTACGTGAACGCGTTCGGGCAGGTGTTTGCCTCGTTCGTGGGGCATCTGAGTTGGTGCTACAACGGCAACAAGGTCCAGGGTGGAGACTTCTGGATCACACCCCATTCGTGTTGCTTCTGGTTCTACGAGGGGGTCGTGCACAGCACGAATCTGGGGTGCTTCGGGGGGTGTGAGTACGTGTACCGTCACAGGATGGGAAGCTTCATCTTCAATCCCCCCTGGCCGGCGGTAACCACACGCGTCCAGCCATGGTTCCAGATGTACGCAAACAGGTACGGCGGCTGGTGGAAGAACTCGGGAGGGTAAGACGAAGAGACTCATCGAGGCGTTCCGCAGGCGTCCCATCCGCACGTTGATCGTGTTCGCGGTGATCGTGTACCTGATCGGGCTGATGGTCGTCCTGGTCATCGGTCTGTTCGTCGAGCAGCCACCGATCATCATCCGCGAATGAGAAGCCCGTGAGGCTCGTAGTCCAGCGGGTGGCCCGCTCCCGGGTTCGGGTCGGTGGCGAGGTGGTCACCGAGGGAGGGGCGGGTCTCTTGATCCTGGTGGGTATCGGCGTGGACGACGCCGAGGACGAGCCGGAGAAGCTCGCCACGAAGGTCTGGCACCTCCGGATCTTCGAGGACGAGCAGGGCAAGATGAACCGTTCGATCGAGGACACGGGCGGGGACATCGTGGTCGTCCCCCAGTTCACGCTGTACGGGGACACCTCGGGAGGCCGACGGCCGTCGTGGATCCGGGCGGCCCGGCCCGACGTGGCCGGGCCCGCGGTGGAGCGGTTCGCCGCCGCGCTGTCCTCGCTCGGGGCCACCGTGCGCACCGGCGCTTTCCGGGAGCACATGGAGGTCGAGCTGGTGAACGACGGCCCGGTGACGCTGATCCTGGAGGCCTGACCCCGGACTACTCCCCGGTCTCGAGCCGGTCGCGGGCCTCGGCCATGAGGTTCCCGAACGCCCGGGCCGCGGTGGGGAAGGCGTGGATCGTGTCGGCCAGGACCTCGACGGGCACCCGGTGCTTGATGGCCAGGGCCGGCTCGTGGATCAGCTCTCCGGCCCCCGGACAGGCCGCGAAGGCGCCCACCAGGACGCGTCGCTCCCGGTCGACCACCGCGGTGATGTGCCCGGGCGATCCCTCCCGGATCGCCTCGGTGGAGTGGCGACGGGGCTCGATCGTGAACCCCCGGGCCGTGGTGGCGAAGTCGACGGTGACCTCGAACGCATCGAGCCCTCGCTCCCAGGCGGCCTGGATGGTCATCCCCGCCGTGGCCGTCTCGGGGTCGGTGAACGTGGCTGTGGGGATGGTGTCCAGGTCGGCCCGGACATCCCGGCCCGCCGCGGCGCGGGCGGCGATACGCCCCTCGTAGTCGGCGACGTGGGTGAACTGGGCGCCGCCGGCGCAGTCGCCGGCCACGAACACGCCTTCGCCGATGCGCATGCGCTCGTCCGGCGTGGCCCGGCCCCGCTCGTCCAGGGCCACCCCGGCGTCCTCGGAGCCCAGGGCCCGGAGGTCCGCGGCCCTCCGACCCACGGCCACCAGCAGCTCCGCGCCCTCGACCACGGCACCGTCGGACAGCGTGATCCGTCGGCCCGGCCCGCCGCGTTCCACCGCCGTGGCGGTGACGTTCGTCCGGATCTCCACGCCCTCCTCGCGAAGCTGGGCGGCCACGACCTCGGAGCTCTTGGGGTGGTCGCGGGGAAGGATCCGGTCCGACCCCTGGACCACCGTGACCTTCGCGCCGAATCGAGCGTACACCTGGGCCAGCTCGGTCCCGACCACGCCCCCCCCGAGGATGACGAGGCTGGAGGGGAACTCGCGGAGGGACGTCGCATCGTTGCTGGTCCAGTACCCGGCCTCCTCCAGGCCGTGGATGCTGGGGATCACCGGGGTCGAGCCGACGGCGAGGATGAGCGCGGCGGCCTCCAGGGTCCTGGGGTTCTTGCCGTCCCCCCGGACCTCCACCGTGCCCGGCCCGACCAGCCGGGCCGAGCCTCGGACCACCTCGGCCCCTTCCGACTCGAGCCCCTGGACGTGCCCGCCGTCGTCCGGGAAAGGGATCCCCTCGCGACTGATCATCCAGTCCCGCCGATCCGAGGCCCGTTCCCACGGGTAGTCGGCCCCGGCGGCCC
>JBOGVU010000106.1:0-7981 GCA_050692915.1 Actinomycetota bacterium
GCCAGGCTCCGGGCACCGGCCCGGCGGCGCACCCAGTCGGGCAGCTCCCGCCGATCCACGGCCACCCGGCGGACCTCCACCGCGTCGCCGAGCGCGGACAGGACGGCCTTCGGGGGGCCCTTGGCCCTGGCCCCGACCTGGAAGGCCAGCACCAGCCGGCCGTCCGGTGCCGGGTGCGACGCGTAGCGGGCCATCTCGTCGAGGCCTTCCCGCGGCAGGGACTGGGCCGCCGTGACCAGGAGGCCGCGCTCCTCGCCGAACAACGAGGGCGTGGCCAGATCCGAGGTCGATCCGGGCCGCCAATCGGAGCCGTCGACCTCGACCGGCCGGACGTCGCCGAACGCCTCCCCGGCCGCCTGTCGCAGGAGGAAGGCATTGTCCCCCCACAGCAGGACCACGGACGCGGCGCCGGCGGTCATCCTCTAGCGGATTCTACGAGACAGCCTCGCCGACTCCTGTATCTTGGTGCCGTCGTCGCAGCTCGCGAGCCACTCCGATCTGGAAAATAGTGCGAGGGTAGCGGACGGAGGCTCCAGGATGCCACGAGCGAACACCGCGAGGAACGATCCCGGGCAGTACGACCGAATGGCAGGCGAGTGGTGGAAGCCGAGGGGGCCGTTCGCCGCCCTCCACTGGTTGGCCGAGTCACGGGCGGACCTGATCCCCGGTACCGCGCGGCGGGTCCTCACCGTTGTGGACATCGGCTGCGGGGGTGGGCTCCTCGCCCCTCACCTCGAGGCCCATCGTCACGTGGGAGTCGACCTTTCGGCACCGTCCCTTCGCGTGGCCGCGAGTCACGGTGTGCTCCCCGTCCGGGCCGATGCGGGGGCCCTCCCCCTCCGTGACCGGGTGGCCGACGTCATCGTGGCCGGTGAGGTCTTCGAGCATGTCCCCGACCTCCCCCGGGTCATCGAGGAGATCGCGCGAGTGGTCCGTCCGGGCGGTGTACTGATCTTCGACACCATCAACGACACGCTCTGGTCCCGGCTCTCCCTGGTGGTCGTCGGTGAGAGGGTCCCCGGGGGCCCACCTCGGCGGGTCCACGATCCCTCCCTGTTCGTGCGGCCAGCCCGCCTCGCCCGCCTCCTCGGCCGGCATGGCTTCCGTGTTCGGGTCCGGGGGCTGCGGCCGTCCGCGCGTGACTACGTGTCGTTCCTGCTCGGGCGCCGGGGGTCGGTCCGCCTGCTGCCCACCCGGTCGCTTTCATCCGTCTACCAGGGCGTGGGAAGGAAGGTGTCGTGACGGACGCCCTGGGGAAGGCGGAGCGGCTCGCGGAGCGGATGGTCATGCGGGCGGGACGGTACGACGAGGAGGCCGCCTTCCCCCAACGGGACGTCGAGGAGCTCCGGGAGGAAGGGCTCCTGGGACTGATGGTCCCGGCCCGGTTGGGAGGCCTGGGGGCCGGGTTCGAGGATTACGTGCGGGTGGCCGCGGCGCTCGCCGGAGGCAACGCCTCGACCGCGCTGATCTTCAACATGCACGCCTCGGTCACCGGCGGGCTGGCGTCGATCCCAGATGAGGTGGCCCGAGGCCTGGGCGCCACCGACGCGTTCCTCGAGGCTCGCGACCGGATCCTCCGCGCTGCCACGGATGGGGCGATGTACGGCGTGGCCATCACCGAGCCGGAGGTCGGCTCCCGCCTATCCGCCCTGCGATCCACGTACGAGCGCGAGGGCGACGGGTATCGGATCCGAGGGACGAAGAGCTTCTGCTCGGGGGCGGGGCACCTCGACGCGTATCTCGTCGCCGCCCGCCGGGCCGGCTCTACCGACGACGCGCCGGTGATCTCCTACTTCCTCGTTCCGGCCGGGGAGGGGCTCGCGGTCGACGACTCCTGGGATCCCCTGGGGATGCGAGCCACGGCCAGCAACGGGCTGCAGCTCGATGTCCGGGTCTCGGAGGACGGCCTTCTGGGAGGGGTTGAGGGACTCGTCCTCCCGCTCGCCCACGGCATGCCCCAGTGGCTCGTGGCGTCCTACGCCGCGGTGTACGTCGGGCTGGCCGAGGCCGCCGTCCGGGAGGCGGTGTCGTACCTCCGGCAGCGGCCGGTGGCGGGCGACCGCGGAGGGCTGACCAGGCTGGCCGCCGTGCGGCAGCGAGTCGGTCGGGCGGAGGCCGAGGTCCAGGCGGCCCGCTTGGCCCTGGAGCACGCCGCCAGGCTGGTCGATCTGCGGCCCGGTGATCCAGAGACGAACCGGTGGACGTTCCGGGCCAAGCTCCTGGCCGGAGACGTGGCGATGCGCGTGGCGGCGAGCATGGCCGAAGCGTGCGGTCTCGGCGCCCTGCGGCGGGGCCTCCCCCTGGAGCGGATCCTCAGGGACGCACGAAGCGGCGCCATCATGCCGCCGTCCAGCGACGTGTCCGGCGACCACCTCGGGGCGATCGCCCTCGGGGTCGAGGGAACGGACGGAGTGAAGCCGTGGTAGGGGCCGTCATCGCCGGCCTCGGTTCGGCGGTCCCCACCGAGGTGTCCCAGGAGGAGGCGTGGGAGGGATTCTTCGCTGAGCACTATCGAGGGAACCCCCTGGCGGAGCGGCTGTGGAGGCGGGCCGGCGTCACCACCCGCCACGGCGCGGTCGTCCCCTGGAAGGAAGATCTCCGAGAATGGGGGACGGCGGCCAGGATCGAGCGGTTCGTCGAGGAGGCCGTTCCTCTCGGCCGCGAAGCACTCAGCGCCTGCCTGGACGAGGCCGGCCTCTCGCCCCGGGAGGTGGGCACCCTCACCGTGGCCTCGTGCACCGGGTACGCCACCCCCGGCTTGGACATCCTGCTGGCCCGGGAGCTCGGCCTGGCCGAGGATACGCAGCGACTCCACGTGGGCCACATGGGCTGCTACGCGGCCCTTCCCGCGTTGGCCACCTTGGCGGATGCGGCCGTCGCTCGGAAGAGGGCGGGGCTCCTCCTGTGCCTCGAGCTGTGCAGCCTCCACATCCAGGACGACGACCACGAGGTCGATCAGATCATCGCTCACTCCCTGTTCTCCGACGCCGCCGCGGCCGTCGCGGTCCGCCCGGGAGGGACCGGACTCGAGTTCGTTGATGTCGCTGCCCACACGGACGTCGGGAACGCGGCCCTCATGACCTGGGACGTCACCGATCGGGGCTTCCGGATGGGCCTGGCCCGAGAGATCCCCGAGGTCCTCGAGCGCCACGCGGGACCCCTTATCCGCTCCCTCCTGGCTCGGCACGGACTCTCCCCGGAGGAGGTCGCGGCGTGGGCGATCCATCCCGGAGGGCCGAGGATCCTCGAAGCCGTGGCCGAGCCCCTGGGGCTGGGCGAGGACGAGCTCGCGCTCTCTCGCTCGGTCCTCCGCGACTTCGGCAATTGCTCATCCCCGACCGTGCTCCTGGTGTTGCAGCGGATCCTGGAGCGTCGGCCGCTGCGAGAGGACGATCATGTGGTCTGCGTGGCGTTCGGACCGGGGCTCACTCTCTACGCGGCGCTGCTCACCAAGCGGGACCCCGCCGGGCCCGATACCTGACATCGCGTCGCCGACCGCGCTCAACCCTCGCGGAAGCTCGCCAGCGCCCACCGCGCGGGCAAGGTAGGTTGGAGTTGGAGGACCGCCCCTCGCCATGGGGACGGGATCTGATTGCTTCCCTTGCCGCGATCGTCACCCTTCGCCCCCCACCCGGGGCAGCGGACCGCGCTGGGCCTGCTGATCCTCCCGCTCGCGCTCTGGCTGGCGGTCTCGGCCACGGGCGCCCGGGCCCAGGCGCGGGTGGTGCTGGTCACCCAGGTGGACGGCGCGATCACCCCGGTGATCGCAGACCACATCCGGGAGGGGGTGGCGCTGGCGGAGGAGGAGGACCACCACGTCTTCCTGATCGAGCTCGACACTCCCGGCGGGCTCGACGCCTCGATGCGAGACATCATCAAGGCCTTCCTCGGCGCCAACGTCCCTGTGGTGGTCCACGTGGCCCCCGCCGGGGCGCGGGCCGCTTCGGCCGGTGCCCTGATCACGATGTCCGCGCACATCGCGGCGATGGCCCCGGGAACCGCGATCGGGGCGGCCACCCCAGTGGACCTCGAAGGCGGGGACATCGCGACGAAGATCATCGAGGACGCCGCGGCCTACGCGGAGTCCGTGGCCCGGGCTCGCGGCCGTGACACGGAGTTCGCCGTGGACGCCGTGCGGGAGGGCCGGTCGGTCACGGCCGTGAAGGCGCAGAGGATCGGCGTGGTGGATCTGCTCGCCCCGGACCGGGCCACGCTCCTCGAGGCCATCGACGGGGAGACGGTGACTCTCGCCGTGGGGACCCAGGTCACCCTGGAGACACGGGGGGCCCAGATCGTCCCCTACGAGCTGGGTGCGTTCCGGTCGGTCCTGCAGTGGCTGGCCGACCCCAACCTGGCCTTCCTGTTCATGTCCCTGGGGACCCTGGCCATCATCTACGAGCTGGCCAATCCGGGGTTCGGGGGCGCGGCCATCGTGGGCGTGATCCTCATCCTGCTGGCGTTGTTCGCCCTGGCCGTCCTCCCGGTGAACGCCCTGGGGGGACTGCTCCTGGTGCTTGCGGCGATCCTGTTCGCGGTGGAGGTCTTCACCCCCGGCATCGGGGTGGGCGCCGCGGGGGGCACCGCCTCCCTCATCCTGGGCGGGCTGTTCCTGTTCCGCGGCCGGGTGGGGGTGGACCCGCAAGTTCTGATCCCCGTGGCCATCGTGGTCGGGGGCGGCACCCTGCTCGCCGGCCGGTTGGCCTGGCGCACCCGGCGGCTCACCGCGACCACTGGAGCCGCCGGCCTTCTGGGAAAGGTGGCCACGGTCGGATCGGCCAGCGGTACGTCCGGCCAGGCGATGGTGGAGGGCGCGTGGTGGAACGTGAGGACCAGGGGCGATCGGCTGCGGAAGGGGGCCACCGTGCGGGTGGTCGATTCCGAAGGCCTCGACCTCGTGGTGGAGCCGGCGGAGGCACCGGAAGGGCAGGAGACAAGGAGGAAGAAGGGAGAGCCATGAGCGAGACCACGCTCTTCGGCATCGGGATCGCGGTGGTGCTCATCGCGATCATCGCCATCTCGGCGATCCGGATCGTGAAGGAGTACGAGCGCGGAGTCATCTTCCGACTGGGACGGGTGATCGGGGCGAAGGGCCCGGGGCTGTTCTTCATCATCCCGATCATCGACCGGATGGTGAAGGTGAACCTCCAGACGTTCACCAACGACATCCCGAGCCAGGACATCATCACCAGAGACAACGTGACGGTCCGGGTGAACGCGGTCGCCTACTTCAACGTGGTGGATCCCATCAGGGCCACGGTGGCCATCCAGGATTACCTGTTCGGCACCTCTCAGGTTGCTCAGACCACCCTGCGGAGCGTCATCGGCCAGGCGGACCTGGACGAGCTGCTGGTGTCCCGGGACGAGATCAACCGCCGCCTCCAGAAGATCATCGACGACCTCACCAACCCCTGGGGGGTGAAGGTCACGCTGGTCGAGGTGAAGGACGTGGAGCTGCCGGAGGCCATGCGCCGGGCCATGGCCCGCCAGGCCGTGGCGGAGCGGGACCGACGGGCCAAGGTGATCCACGCCAAGGGCGAGCTCGAGGCGGCGGCGACCCTGTCCCAGGCGGGGAAGCAGCTCCGAGAGGAGCCCGCCGCCATGCAGCTACGGGTGCTGTCGACCATGTCGGAGATCGCTTCCGACCGGACCACGACGGTGATCTTCCCGCTTCCCATGGACACCCTCCAGATGCTGGGCGCAGCCATCGGCAAGGGCGACGGGCCGCCACAGGCAAGCAAGGGAGGAGGTACCTGAAGGGTTGATCCCTTCCGATCCCTGACCCGATCGGTGACCGGGTCAGGCGTGTTCCGATCCGACTGTCGTTCGCCCGCCCCTCGGCGCTCATCCTCGCTCGGACTCCACCACGAGGCCGTCGGGGTCGAACCGAACCGTGACGTCGCCGGACAGGTCGGTTCGGTACACGGCCATCCCGTCGGCCCGGAGGTCGGCCAGGACCACCGGGTGAGGATGGCCGTAGTCGTTCGGGCCGGTGCTCACCACGGCCACTGTGGCATCCACGGCCCGGAGGAACCCCGGATCCGAGGTGTCACCGCCGTGGTGCGGCACCTTCAGCACCGCCGCGGTGATCGGATCCTCGTCCTCGAGGAGATCCCGCTGCGCAGGCACCTCGGCGTCCCCCGGGAACAGGGCGATGGGGGCGCCGCCGAGCAGGACCCGGAGCACCAGCGAGTCGTCGTTCGGCGAGTCCGGCGTGCACTCATCGGGCCCCAGGATCTGGACCACAAGGGCGCCGACCCGCATCACGCTCCCGCCGCGGGGATGGCGGACCGGCACCTCCTCGTCCCGGACCGCATCGAGGAACCGCCGGTACGAGGGCGAGTCGACGGGACAGCCCGGCTCCAGGAGCAGGCCCACGGGATGGCGGGCAGCACGGCCGGGAACCCCTCGACGTGATCCGCGTGCCCGTGCGAGGCCACGGCCAGGTCGATCCTCCGGACGCCGAGCGTGGCGAGCTCCACGGCCACCTGGTCGGGCTCGGGGCCGGCGTCGATCAGGATCGTGGCTCCCTCGGGCCCGCGGACCACGGCGGCGTCCCCCTGCCCCACGTCGAGGAACGTGACGGTGATGCCCGTCGCTCCGCCGAGGCCGGCCGCGGGCCAGGCCACCGCGGCCAGGACCACGGCCGCCACGGCGACCCGGGCCCGTCCCCCTCGCCGCCCCCTCTGCAGCCGCCACGCCACCAGGAGAGCAACGAACGCGGCCACGACCGCGGCCGTAAGGCCCTCCCCGGTCACCGAGGGCAGTGGCGCCCGGGCCATCCGGTCGGCCAGCCCGATCAGGTAGGCCAGGGGCGCCGCGGCCGGGACGCCCAGGCCCTGCCCGACCGCCGGCCACGCCAGAGCAGCCCCGGATGCGACCAGCCCGCCGAACAGCGCCACGGCCACGGCCGGGAAGGCCAGCAGGTTCGCCAGGAGCGTGACGGTGGGCACCACCCCGAAGTGCATGAGAAGAAGCGGGGTGACCCCGACCTGGGCCGCCACGGTCGCCGCGGCCGCCAGGGCCACGGGCCGGGGGAGGGCCCGGAAGCGGTGCGCCAGAGGGCCGGCCATCACCGCCAGTCCCATCGTGGCGGCCACCGACAGCTGGAATCCGACCGAGTGGGCCAGGCCCGGGTCGGCCACCAGGAGGGCGATGATCGAGGCGCCGAGCAGGGCCCCAGTGCTCCTGGGCCGTCCCGCCCAGACTCCGGCCAGGGCCACCGATGCCATGGCGCTGGCGCGCAGGACGGACGGCTCCCACCGGGTCAGGAGGGCGAAGAACGCCACGGCGGCGAGGCCGAGAGCTACCCGGGTGCGAAGCCGCATCCGCAGCCTGGCTGCAACGGCCAGCACCGGGGCCAGGAACATGGCCACGTTCGCCCCCGACACCGCCACCAGGTGGGCCAGCCCGGAGGCTCGGAAGTCTTCCTCGACCTCGGCGTCCATCCCCGACGTGTCGCCGATCGACAGCCCGAGCAGCAGCGCGGCCTCGCGGGCGGGCAGCGCCGCATGGGCCCCTCGGCGGAGCGCTTGCCGGGCCGAGGCCGCCATCCGGAGCCAGGGGTTCGCCGGCGGGCCCCGGGCCAGGAGCTCCGACACCGAGGCCCGGGCCACGACGCCCCGGCCGGCCAGGTAGTCGTCGAACCCCGAAGCCGTTGGGTCGACTGCCCGGAGCACACCTCGGCCGGCGACCGGCTGACCGGCCTCGATCGAGGGCGGCCGACCCGAGCCGGTCGCCCACACCCGGAGGTCCACTTCCATCCAGCGTCCTCCGACGGCGACCTGTCCCACGCCGACCTCCACGCTCCGTCCCCAGTCGGAGCGGCTGAGGTCGGAGACGGCCGTGCCCCGGATCCCCAGGCTCCGTCCCTCCAGGGGGCCGAGCTCGGGTCGAAGGGCGCCCCGGACGACGACCCATCCGGCGCCGATCAGCGCGCACGCGGCCGCGGTCGCCGTGACCCGTCGGGCGGGCCGGATGGCCG
>JBOGVU010000107.1:0-7978 GCA_050692915.1 Actinomycetota bacterium
GGCACACCGGCTCGCAGGCCGCGCAGTCCACGCACTCGTCGGGCTGGATGTACAGCATCCGCCCGCCCTCGTAGATGCAGTCGACCGGGCACTCGTCCACGCAGGCCCGGTCCTTCACGTCGATGCAGGTCTCGGCGATCACATACGTCATGGCTCGTCCTCGAATTTCCCTCGTTTCGACGGTGCTAACCGTGCATATGGAGTCTACCCCGGCCGGGGGCCGGGCGCGAGAGGGTCAGCGCTCGACCGCGGGGTCTGGGGCGGCGGCCATGATCGTGCCCAGCAGGGACGAGGTCGCCTCCTGGGCCGGGACCGGGTAGACCACCACCAGGTCGGCCCCCGCCTCCCGCCAGGCGGCCAGCCGCTCGAGGGCGGCGTCCCGATCACCCCACACGCACAGGGCTCGGGCCATCTCGTCGGGGCTCGGCGCGATGCCTTCGGCCTCGAGCTGACGAACGTAGGACGGGATCCCCGCGTACATCTCGGCGGCTTCCCGGAGGGCCGCCAGGGCGTGCTCCCGGTCGTGGCCCAGGCACGCCCGAACGTACACGGCCACGGTCACCTCGCCCGGGTCTCGGCCGCCCTCCTCCGCCCCCCGGGCGACCCCCCTCCTCGCCCGGGCCACCCGGTCCGGGGAGCACCAGTTCAGCAGGACTCCGTTGGCGGCCCGGCCGGCGAGCTCGACCATCCTCGGGCCGAGGGCGGCGAGGTAGAGGGGGGTGTGCTCACCGATGCCGGCGGCGACCTGACCCAGGCGCTCGGCCGTGGCGGCCACCCGGGCCTCGGGGCCGCTCCCGACGCCGAGGATCGCCCTCCCGCCGGAGACCCGGTCCAGGGTCAGGGCGGCGGACACAAGCTCGCCCGGGCGACGAGCCGACAGCGTGACGACCCCGGTGGCCAGCCCGATCCGGCCGGTTCGCTGCGCCAGCGAGGCCAGGAGCGTGAAGGGCTCCCAAACCCCGTGGTCGGGCACCCACACGGACCGGTAGCCGGTCTCCTCGGCCAGGGAGACCGCCCCGGCCAGATCATCGAAGGGCAGCTTCTCCCGGACCCACCCACCCGAGCTCGGGCGGGCGATGCTGCCGGCCAGGGCCACGGCGGTGGCGGATCGGTTGTCAGCGGCCATCCGCGCGTGTCATCGTCGCACACCCGTGAACCAGGTCCGCTTCCGGACGGCCGATGGGCTGGAGCTCGAGGGGGAGATCCGTCCCGCCGACGGCACCCCCCGAGGCACGGCCGTGCTGTGCCACGCTCACCCCAGGCACGGCGGCAGCAAGGACCACCCGATCCTGTGGGCCATCCGGAACGACCTCGCGGCGAAGCGCGGGCTGACCGTGCTGGCGTTCAACTTCCGGGGGATCATGGGCTCCGAGGGGACCTACGGCGGCGGGGAGGCCGAGCTCCTCGACGCGGCCGCTGCCGTCGACCGGGTCCGGCAGGAAGCCCCCGGGCCCACCCTGATCGTGGGGTGGTCGTTCGGAGCCTGGGTGGCCCTCCGTCACGCGATGCTCGACCGGCGGGTGACCGCCTTGGCCCTGCTGGGGTTCCCCGTGGGACCGGCCTACCAGTCCGAGCGCCGGCCGCTCCCGTCCCTGGCGGAGCTCGAGTCCTTCCCGGGCCCGGTCCTGTTCGTTACCGGGGATGGAGACGAGTTCTGCCCGGTCCCGGAGCTCCGGAGCCTGGCCGGATGGATCCCCCGGGGCGAGGTCATCGTGGTCCCCGACGCCGACCACTACCTGGGCCGGCGGGAGCGCGAGGTGGCCGAGCTCGTGGGTGACTGGGTGGACGCGGCGCTTCAGACGTCGTAGCGCTGCGGGAACTCCCGCCGATCGCCACGCGAGGCCTGCCGCCACCGCTGCCGGACCAGGAAGTACCCGAGCAGGGCGATGGCCACCACGAACAGGACCAGGCCGAGGGCCACGCCCGCGGCGATCTCCAGCACCCCGCCCAGCGAACCCGTGATGGCCGCGGCCACCAGGATGATGACGATGAGGAGGATCACGGGTACACCTTACCCATCATGGGGATCATCGTCGGAACCAGCGGGTGGCAGTACGCCGACTGGAAGGGCCGCTTCTACCCGACGGGACTCCCCCAGCGGGACTGGCTGACCCACTTCTCCGAACGGTTCCCCGCCGTCGAGGTCAACAGCACGTTCTACATGCTTCCCCGGGAGGAGGTCTTCGTCCGCTGGCGGGAGCGATCCGCCGACCGCTTCACATTCGCCGTGAAGGCCAGCCGGTACATCACCCACGTCCGGCGGCTCCGCGACTGCCGGGAGCCGGTGCGACGGCTGTGGGCGAGCGCCCGACGACTGGGGCGGAAGCTGGGCCCGGTGCTGTTCCAGCTGCCGCCGAACTTCCCCGCCGATCCCGACCGGCTCCGCTCGTTCCTCCGTCTGCTGCCCGGGGGGATGCGGGCGGCCTTCGAGTTCCGCCACCGGTCGTGGGACTCCGACGAGACCCACGAGGCCCTGGACCGGGCCGGATGCGCCACCGTGCTCGCGGACCGGCCAGGCGCCCGGGTCCCGGCACTGGTCACCGGCGGCTGGTCCTACGTCCGCTTCCACCAGGGCCGGCGAACCTCACCCGGCTACCCGAAGGAGAAGCTGCGTCGATGGGCGGAGCGCCTGGCCGCCACCGAGGCCGCCGAGACCTGGGTCTTCTTCAACAACGACACGGGCGGGGCGGCGCTCCGCGACGCGGCCGCGCTCACCGACCTGCTCGTTGCGCGCGGCGCTCCGGTGCGGGGGCCGGAGGCTCCTGACCGTTCCCGGAGATGACGGCCGGCAGGAAGACCCGGAAGCTGGCCCCGCCGCCGACGCGGTCCTCGACCCACGCGCGGCCGCCGTGGAGCTCGGCGAACCGAGCGACCAGCGACAGCCCGATGCCGGTGCCGGGGGCGTGAGTCGGAGCCCGAGGGCCCCGTTCGAACGGACGGAACACCAGCTCCTTGAGGTCGTCGGGGACCCCCGCGCCCTCGTCCTCGACCGCGAGGAGGACCCCGGTGTCGTGGCGATGGATCCGTACCCGAACGACGGTGTCCGGCGGGGTGTGCTTGGCCGCGTTGACCAGAAGGTTCTCCAGGATCCGCTCCACCTTGGGGCCGTCCACCTCGGCCACCAGGGGCTCCACGTCGAGCTCCACCGCACGACCGCGGACGTCGGTCTCCTCCAGCACTCGCTGCGCCAGGGCCCCCAGGTCGATCGGGTGGCGCTGGGGCTCGAGGATCCCTCGCTCCATACGATCGACGTCGAGGAGATCGCCCAGGAGCCGCTGGAGCTTCTGGGCGTTTGCCGCCAGACGCTCCAGGAGCTCCCGGCGCTCGTCTTCAGGCAGGTCGAGCTCGTCCTGCTTCAGCGTCAGCGCGTACCCCAACACCGCTGACAGCGGGGTCCGGAGCTCGTGGGAGACCGCCGACAGGAACGCGTTCTTCATGTCGTCGACCTGCCGGAGGCGTTCCGCCGCCTGGCGCTCCCGATCGTAGGCGGAGCGGAGGGTCTCCTCGGCCCGCTTCCGCGCGGTGATCTCGGCGAACGTCACCACCGCACCGACCAGGCCGACGTCGTCCCGAAGCGGTGTGCTCGTGTACTCGACCGGGAACGAGGACCCATCACGCCGCCAGAAGACCTCGTCGTCCACGCGCCGCGTGACGCCATCCCGGAACGCCTGGTAGATCGGACACTCGTCGAGGAAGTAGGGCGAGCCGTCGGGGTGGGAGTGATGGATCGCGTCGTGGCCCATCCGTCCCACGAGCTCATCGGCGGACCACCCCAGCATCTCGGTAGCCGCCGGGTTGACGAACGTGATGCTCCCACCGATGTCGAGCCCGAAGATGCCCTCCCCCGCCGAGTCGAGGATCAGCCGGTTCTGAATGGCCAGCCGACGGAGGGCCTCCTCGACTCTTTTCCGCTCGGTGACGTCGGTGAGAACCCCCTGCCAGCCGAGGGGGCTGCCGGTATCGTCGCTCAGGAGCAGGCCCTCGTCCCGGACCCAGACCACGTGCCCGTCCTTGGCGATCATCCGGTACTCGGCTCGGAACGGTTCGCCGGTGGCGTTCGAGCGGCGGGATTCCTCCATCACCCGCTCGCGGTCCTCGGGATGGAGGATCTTGATCCACAGCTCGGGGTCGGCCAACCGCTCCTCCGGTGTGTATCCGAGCATCGTCTCGTAGTAGGGGCTCACATACCTGGCCGTGGCGACGTCATCGGCGTCGTCCACGTAGATCACCGCAGGGATCTGCTCCACGAGCGTGCGGTACCGCTCCTCTGCCTCCGTCAGCTCACCCTGGGCCCGGCGGTGCCGGAGGGCGGCGCCGAGGCTGTTCGCCATGGCCTCCAGAAAGTGCGCGTCGTCGGGAGTGAACCGGCGGGCGTCCCGAGTGTGGCCGGCCAGGACGCCGTACGGCCCGTCCGGACCGGGGATCACCACGGTCACCCCCGAGCGGATCCCCAGCCGCACCAGGTTCGGCGAGGGCGTGAACCGGTCCTCGGTGGCCTGATCGACCAGGACGACGGGCTCGGACTCCCGCAGCGTGTAGCCCGCCTGCGAGTCCAGCGGCACGGGGAGCCAAGGGCCGTCCTCGTGCCAACCTTGGGCCGCTCGGACGACGAGATGGTCCCCCTCGAGCTCCAGGGCCGTGGCCACCTCGACGTCCAGCCCTCGGGCCGCCAGGGCCACGGCCTCCTCCAACAGCGCCGGGACGTCGGCGCCCGACAGGGCCAGCTGACCGAACTCGGCCACCGCGGCCTGCTGCCGGCTCCTGGCCTCGACGACCCGGAGCATGTGGTCGAACTCGCGGGCCACGTTGACCAGGTCGTCGCGGCCGGGCGGCCCTTCCGCCTCGGGGAGCCGTACGCCCGTCTCGCCGGCCGCCACTCGCTTGGCCGCCCGGGCCAGCCGGCCGGCGCGCCGGAACACGAACGCGTACAGGATCAGTCCCAAGGCAAGGACCCCCGCCCCCCCGGCCACGGCCACGCTGAGGGTGAGCTCGCGCTCCGCTCGAAGCAGGGCGTGTTCGAATGGCCTGTCCGACATGGCGATCTCGATCCACGCCGGGAAGGTGGAGGTGCCGACCGGGTAGGTGTGGACGACCACCGGCATCTCGGAGGCGGCGGCCCCCGGATCCGCAGAGCTCGCCCACAGCACGCGGCCCTCGCCGAGCTGCCGGTACACCCGCACCGACACGATCATGGGCGAGACCCCGCGAAGGTCGTCGAGGTAGGCGCGCATCTGGAACGGGTCCGGCCGCTCGGCCCGGTAGCTCGAAGCCACCAGGTGGGCGATCAGTCGCTCCTGGGAGCTGTACGCTCGGCCGTAGCTCTCCTGGATGCTCCGGAAGAGGAACGAGCCCACGATGAGGGCGGCCACCACGGTGACGACGGCTGTGGGGATGGCCAGCTTGACGAAGAGGGGCACGCTTCGTTCGACCCGGCGCAGGAACGCGCGCAGGCCGCCATGCACCCATCGGTCAGCTTGACCGTCCATGCCGATACACACCCCTCGGGTCGGTACATCGGCACCGTGGAGAGGCGCTTGAGGGTCCGGGGGACGGCCGTACTCCCGACGCCAGGCGCTCCCGGGGGGGGCCGCTACCCTACGTCCTAATCATCACCCGACGTGGCCAGGCCCCGGATCTCCTCGACGACCTCGGCGTTGGCCAGGGTGGTGACGTCCCCGAGCGCCCGGCCGTGGGCCACGTCGCGGAGGAGCCGGCGCATGATCTTCCCGGAGCGGGTCTTGGGGAGGTCCTCGGTCAGGATGATCCCGTGAGGCCGGGCGATCTTCCCGATCTTCCGGGCCACGTGCTCCCGGAGCTCCGCGATCACCGCCTCGTCCCCCCGCCGATCCCCCTTGAGGGTGACGAACGCCACGATGGCCTCCCCGACGTCGGGGTCCGGCCGGGAAACCACGGCCGCCTCGGCTACCGCATCGTGATCCACCAGGGCCGACTCGATCTCGTACGTCGACAGTCGGTGACCGGCCACGTTCATCACGTCGTCGATGCGTCCCAGGAGCCAGAAGTACCCGTCCTCGTCCCGCTTGGCGCCGTCGCCGGTCAGGTACACGTCTGATCCGAACCGGGAGAAGTACTGGTTTACGTAGCGATCCGGGTCGCCGTAGATCGTCCGGAACTGCGCCGGCCACGGCTTGCGAAGCACCAGCGAGCCGCCGGTGTTCGGCGGAACGGACACCCCCTGCTCGTTCAGGACGTCGGCGTCGACGCCCGGGAACGGCCGGGTGGCGGAGCCGGGCTTCATGCTGGTGATCCCGGGGAGCGAGGTGATCAGGATCATGCCGGTCTCGGTCTGCCACCAGGTGTCGACGATCGGGCACCGCTCCCTGCCGATGTTCGCGTAGTACCACATCCACGCCTCGGGGTTGATGGGCTCGCCGACGGTGCCGAGCAGGCGCAGAGACGACAGGTCGTGCTTGGCCGGGTAGTCCGTTCCCCACTTCATGAACGAGCGGATCGCCGTGGGCGCCGTGTACAGGATCGTGGCCCGATGCCGTTCCACGATCGACCACCATCGGTCCTTGTCGGGGAAGTCGGGCGCGCCCTCGTACATGATCCCGGTGGTGGCGTTCGCCAGCGGTCCGTACACGATGTACGAGTGGCCGGTCACCCAGCCGACGTCGGCGGCGCACCAGTAGACGTCGGTCTCGGGGTGGAGGTCGAAGATCATCCGATGGGTCGCCGAGACCCCGGTCAGGTAGCCACCGGTGGTGTGGGCGATGCCCTTGGGCTTGCCTGTGGTCCCGCTCGTGTACAGGAGGTACAGGAGGTCCTCGGCGTCCATGGGCTCGGGCGGACACGAGGCCGGGTCGTCGCTCTGGGCCTTCGTCAGATCGGTGGACAGGACGTCCCGGCCCTCCTTCCACGGCACGTCCGCCCCCGTGCGGGGGACCACCACCACGTGCTTCACGGTGGGGGATCCCTCCAGGGCCTCGTCGGCGTTGCGCTTCAGCGGAACGGGCTGGCCGCGCCGCCAGCCCTCGTCCTGGGTGATCAGGACCGCGCATCGCATGTCGTTCAGCCGGTCGGCCAGGGCCTCGGCCGCGAACCCGCCGAAGACCACGGTGTGAGGCGCCCCCAGGCGGGCGCATGCCAGCATGGCCACCGGCAGCGACGGCACCATCCCCATGTAGATGCCGACCGGAGTCCCCTTCCCCACCCCGAGGGAGCGGAGCCCTTTCGCCAGGCGCACCACCTCGGACCGGAGGCGGGCATAGGTGATCTCCTCGGCGTCGCCCTCAGGCTCTCCCTCCCAGTGGTAGGCCACCCGGTCCCCCAGGCCGGCCTCGACGTGCCGGTCGACGCAGTTGTGGCAGACGTTGAGCTTCCCGCCCTCGAACCACTTCACCCACGGAGGGCTCCAGTCCAGGATCCGGTCCCACGGCTCGAACCAGTCCAGCAGCTCGGCCTGGCGGGCCCAGAACCCCTCGAGGTCGGCGGCGGCCTCCCGGTACACATCCTCGGTCCTGACGATGGCGCTGTCGCAGAACGCCGCGGACGGCTCGAGGACCCGGCGCTCCTCGAGCAGCGCGGCGATATCCCGCGTCTCCCGGCTCACTCCCACCCCCTGGTCGACGAACGAGCCATCAGCCTACCCTCGGGGCTCCCGTGGCGCGAAGCCCCGCGGCTATCGCAGGATGGCCGGCACGTCCTCGAGGAGGCGGTCCGCGCCGATGGCCACCAGGTAGCCGGCGAGCAGCAGAAGCCCGGTGAACAGGTGCAGCTTGATGTTCGACCCCATGCCCGAGAACATCAGGGCGTACGGGTCGTCATAGTCCCGTCGCAGGGCCCGGGTGACCTTCATGGCGATGGGGATCGTGGCCAGCGCGATCAACGTCGGCCGCGGGAGGACGCCGGTCACGGCGCCCACGGCGATGAGTGCGTACGTGAGGCCCACGCTCCACGCGTACACGCCGACCACCGTGTCCTTCGACCACCGCACCGGCAGCGTGCGCTTCCCCGC
>JBOGVU010000108.1:0-7714 GCA_050692915.1 Actinomycetota bacterium
GGCCTTCGGCCTGACCACGATCTCGCTGGCCGACTTCGTGGTGATCTCGATCGTTGGAGGGGTCCTGGCGAGCATCTTCGTCGGTGCCATCGCTATCGGCCTGTCGGTGGCGGCCTACCGGCGCGAGTGGGACCTCGACAGCGTGGCCTCGCCGCTCATCACCGCCTCGGGCGACATGTTCACCGTTCCCGCGTTGTTCCTGGCGTCCTTCATCGTGGGCGTCGGCGGGGTCACCGTCGTCCTCTCGTGGACGCTGGCCGCCCTGGCGTTGGGGCTGACCGTCTGGGGGCTCCTGTACCGGCGGGCTGCAGCCCGGCGGGTTATCCGGGAGAGCCTTCCGATCCTTTTGCTGGCGGCCGCCGCCGACGTTCTTGCCGGGCTGGTGCTCCAGTCGCGGCTCGACGAGTTCGCCGCGTTCCCCGCACTTCTGTTGCTGATCCCACCGATCCTGGGGAACGCCGGGGGGCTGGGGGGCACGCTGTCGTCCCGGCTGGCATCGAAGCTGCACCTCGGGGCCCTGACGCCGCGGGGCCTGCCGGAAGCCGTGGCCTTCCTCGACTTCTCGATCATCCTGCTCACCGCGGTCCTCACCTTCCCCCTGCTCGGCCTGGCGGCCCACGCGTTGGCCGCCCTGCTCGGCCTCAGCAGCCCCGGAGCGGCCACGATGATCGGGGTTACGGTGATGGCCGGGCTTCTCGTCACGCTCCTGACCGCGTTCGTCGCGTACTACACAGCGGCTGCCACGTATCGCGTGGGCCTCGACCCCGATAACCACGGGCTCCCGACGATCACCAGCTCGATGGATCTCCTCGGCGTGGTCTGCGTCGTCCTGGCGCTGCAGGCGTTCGGGGTGACCTCGTGAGAGCGGGGCGGCGTGGCTATACTCGGGAGACAGGGCCGATGGCCGACGACCGCCCACGAACCGTCAAGGACCTCCTCGCCGAGGCCAAGGACACCTCGGAGATCATGGTCGACCTGGCCTACGCGGCGCTGTACTTCAACGACGAGGACCTGGCCGACGAGGTCGACAGGCTCGAACGGGTCATGGACGGCTACCTCCGCGACCTGCGGTGGATCTCGATGCTCGCGGCCCGGAGCCCCGAGGACGCCGAGGCCATGGCCGGCGTGCTCCATATCGCCGGCGCCATCGAGCAGATCGGCGACGCCGCCGCCGACATCGCCCGGGTGGTCACCACCTCGCTGGGGATCCCGGAGGCCATCCGGCCCGACCTCCGTCACGCCGACGAGATCGTCGGTCGGGTGAAGGTGCGCGAGGGTGCGGAGGTGGTGGGCCGGCCGCTCCGCGAGCTCATGCTCCCCACCGAGACCGGGATGTGGCTGATCGCCGTCCGTCGCGGCGACGAGTGGGAGTACGACCCCGGGCCCGACAGCGTCCTGTCGGAAGGCGACGTGCTCCTGTACCAGGGACCGGAGGACGGCGTGGGACTACTCCGGGGCAAGGTGGGGGCCTCGCCGCTGCCCGAGCCCCCCGACACCGACACGGTTCCGCTGTCGGAGCTCGACCGGGCCGTGGACATCCTCGTCGAGATGAAGAACTCCGCCGAAGTCGCCGTGGGGATGGCGTACTCCGCGCTGCTGTTCGCCGAGCCCGCCCTGGCCGCGGAGGTGACGAAGCTCGAGACCCGGTCCGATGCGCTCCAGGACGAGCTGGAGTCGTGGGTCCTCCGGGCCGCCCCCGAGGCCCGGAACCCCGACGAGCTCCGCGGGCTGATCCGGCTCGCGTATGCCTCGGAGATCATCTTCGACGCTGCCCGCTCGATGACTCAGCTCGTCGAGGCCGGCGAGGAGCTGCACCCGGTCGTGGCGGAGGCGATCCAGGCCTCGGACGAGGTGGCCGCCGAGTCGATGGTGGAGGTGGGATCACCCGCCGTCGGCCGGACCCTCAAGCAGCTGTCGTTCGAGACCGAGACAGGGATGCTCGTGCTCGCGGTCCAGCGCGGCCGCCGGTGGATCTACCGCCCCCGGGCCCGGTTCCAGCTGGAGTCGGGCGACCGGGTCATCTCGATCGGCCCCGAGGACGGGATCGCCGAGATCGAGCGGCTGGTGCGAGCTCCCGCCGAGGCCTCGGCCGGCTAGGCGCCGGCGGCGGCGAGGTCCGCATCGCGGACGCCGCGAGGCAGGCCGAAAGCCATGTGCTCCTCGATGACCCGGACCTCTTCGATCTCCGTGGCGCCGCGGTCTCGGAGCCACGCCAAAACCCGATCCACGAGCCACTCCGGAGCGGAGGCCCCGCTGGTGACGCCGACGGTCTCGGCGTCGTCGAACCACGCCCTCTCGATCTCGGTCTCGTCGTCGATGAGGTACGCCGGGGTGCCCATAGCCCGAGATACCTCGACGAGGCGGTTCGAGTTCGAGGAGTTGTCCGAGCCGATCACCAGCAGCACGTCCGCTCGTCCGGCCACCTCCTTCACCGCGTCCTGACGGTTCTGGGTGGCGTAGCAGATGTCATCGCGGGGCGGTCCCTGGATTTCCGGGAACCGCTCCCGGAGAACGTCGATGATCTCGTTCGTCTCGTCTACCGACAGTGTGGTCTGGGACAGGTAAGAGACCCGGCTGGGGTCGGTGACCTCGACGGAGCGAGCCTCCTCGACGTCGCCGACCAGGCGGATATGGTCGGGAGCCTCGCCGCTGGTCCCGATGACCTCCTCGTGGCCCTGGTGCCCGATCAGGAGGATCGTGGAGCCGTCCGTGGCGAACCGCCGGGCCTCCAGATGGACCTTCGTCACCAGCGGGCACGTCGCGTCGATGACCTGGAGCTGGCGCTTCGCCGAGTTCTGGTATACCTCGGGGGCCACCCCGTGGGCCGACAGGACCACCGTGGCCCCCTCGGGGACCTCGGTCTCCTCCTCCACGAACACCGCGCCCTTCCGCTCGAGGTCCCGGACCACGTGGATGTTGTGCACGATCTGCTTGCGGACGTACACGGGGGCCCCGTACAGGCGGAGGGCTCGCTCAACGATGTCCACGGCCCGGTCCACGCCGGCGCAGTAGCCTCGAGGGGCCGCCAGCAGCACGCGCTTCAGCATCCCGTCCACCCCCCCATGCTACCGCTCCTGGCGGGACCGGCATGGGCTCGATAGGGTGATCGACGATCCCATGACCTCCGTCCGTTTTCGCGTACCCGGTTTCCGCTCCCCTCGCGCCGGGGCCACGCTGCTGGCCCTGCTCATGGTGGCCCTGCCCACGGGTGCCCATGAGATCAAGGGGTGGTGGAAGCACGATCCCTCCTTCTGGCGTCACGACTTCCGGGCGCACCCGGAGCTCCGTCGGGTCCACCGAAACTGGCACGAAGGACACCGGCGACCCAAGCGCACCGGCCCGCGGCTGGAGCGATGGAAGCGGCGCCACGCTCGGATGCACCACCGTCGCCTGGACCACCCCCACCAGAGGAGCCACTTCCATCAGGCCACCGCGCGCCAGGCGGGGCAGGCGTCCTGGTACGACCTCGAGGGAGAGATGGGTTCCTGCGGGGAGCCGCTCCACGGGAGCTACGCAGCGCACCCGACATGGCCCTGCGGCACGCTGGTGTCCGTTCGGACCGCGGACCGCTACGTGTTCGTCCGGGTGATGGACCGCGGGCCGAGCGTCGACGGCCGGATCATCGACCTGGCCAGGCGGGCCTTCGAACGCCTGGCCCCTCCCTCGAAGGGCCTCGTGGACGTCAAGGCGTACCGCCTGGAGCCCTGACCGGCACCCCTATTCCGTGGCCAGGGCCCGGGAGATCACCAGTCGCTGGATCTCGCTGGTCCCCTCGAAGAGCGTGTAGATCTTGGCGTCCCGGTACCACTTCTCGACCGGGAAGTCCTTGATGTAGCCGTACCCGCCGAGGATCTGCACGGCCTGCTCGGTGACCCACACGGCCACCTCGGAGGCCTTCAGCTTGGACATGGAGCCCTCGGCGTGGCCGAACTCCACCCCGTTCTTGGCCATCCACGCGGCCCGCCAGGTGAGCAGCCGGGCCGCGTCGACCTCCAGGGCCATGTCGGCGAGCTTGAAGGCGATCCCCTGGTGGTCGATGATCGGCTTCCCGAAGGTCTCCCGTTGCTTCGCGTAGTCGATCGAGTACTCAAGGGCCGCGCGGGCGATCCCCAGGGCCTGGGCCGCCACGGACGGCCGGGTCATCTCGAACGTCTTCAGCGCGTGGTGCTGTCCCGTCCCGTTCCTCGATCGGGCCCGCTCGAGCTTGGCCTCGAGCCGCTCCATCCCCCCGGACACGTTCTCCAGCGGGACCCGGCAGTCCTCCAGGACCACCTCGGCGGTGTGGGAGGCCCGGATCCCGAGCTTTCGCTCCTTCTTCCCCTGGGACAGGCCGGGGGTGCCCGGGCCGACGATGAACGCGGCCTGGCCCCGGTGCCCGAGGTCGGGGTCAACCGTCGCCACCACGACATGGACGTCGGCGATCCCGCCGTTCGTGATGAACACCTTCCTGCCGTTGAGCACCCACTCGTCGCCGTCCCGCCTCGCCGTGGTGCGCAGGGCCGAGACATCGGACCCGGCCTCGGTCTCGGTGACTGCGAACGCCCCGAGCTTCGGATCCTCCGGGGTCCCCAGCATCTTCGGGCCCCACTCCACGAGCTGCTCCGGCGTGGCCGAGTACGCCAGCGCGGCCAGGGGCAGGCCGGTCCCGAAGATCCCCAGGCTGATCCCCGCACATCCCCAGGAGGCTTCCTCCATGACCAGGGGGAGGATCAGGCCCGTCTGATCGGGCGTGACCATCTCCGTCCAGAACTCCAGGGAGTACAGGCCCATCTCGGCGGCCTTCTTCACCACCGGCCACGGGAACTCCTCGGTCTCGTCGTACTCGGGGGCCACCGGACGGATCTCGCGCTCGGCGAAGTCGTGGGCCCACTTCCTGGTGGTGAGGTGGTCCTCGGTCAGTTGGAAATCCACGGGTCCTCCCGACAGAATGTCCCGTTCCCTGTTCGACGTCGGTGGCGGGAATCCCTACCGGCTGGTAGGTTACCATCAGGTAGGAAGGGGGTCAATGGCCGGGGCGAGGACCGGGGCGAGGACCGGGGCGAGGACCGGGGCGAGGCGGCGGATGCGGGCGCCCGAGCGGCGCAAACAGCTGCTCGAGGTGGCCCGGAAGGTGTTCGCCAGCCGCGGGTACCACGTCGTCACCATGGACGACGTGGCGAAGGAGGCCGGCGTCACCAAGCCGATCCTCTACGACCACTTCCCCTCGAAGCGGGACCTGTACCGCGACCTCCTCGAGGCCGACCTGGCCCGCCTGGGCGAGCGGCTCCGCGACGCCCTGGAGAAGTCTCAGGGCAACCGGGAGCGCATCCGGGGCTCCTTCCAGGCCTACTTCGACTTCGTCGACGAGGAAGGCGCGGGCTTCCGGCTCCTCATGCAGGAAGCCGTCGGCCCGGAGCGGGAGTTCCGGGAGATGCTGGCCCGGTTCCGCGACGAGGTACTCGACCTCGTCACCGACGTCATCGTCCGGGAGTCGAAGGGCGCGCTCGGCAGGGACGAGGCTTCCGATGTGGCCCTGGGGCTGATCGGCATGGCCGAGACCGCCGCCCAGCGGGACACGGGTGTCTCGAAGGAACAGCGGTCCAAGACCGTCGACACTCTGGTCCGCCTGGCCTGGCGGGGCATCACCGGCCTCACCCTGTAGGGACTCGCGGGCTAGCCCAGCCCTTCCTTCGCGTACGCCAGGGCCTGGTCCATGCTCATGGCCCTTCCCTCCGCGAAGAGCGGATCCGCCTCGGCGGGGGGAAGGAGGCCTCGGAGCCCGCGGAGCCGCTTCGACACCGCCGCGTCACTGACCAGGAGGCCGGTCCCCACCTCCTCCTCCACTCCGTCGGCGGCGCCGGCCAGCCGGATCGCTCGCTCCGCGTCTCCCACGCTCTCGGCCAGGATGGCCAGATCCGCCAGGAGCAGGGCCACGGCCGAGCGGTCGTCGCTCCCCAGGAAGATCCTCATGGCCTCCTTGTGCGAGGCCGCGGCCTGGTCCGGGCGTCTCAGGACGGTGAGGGCCAGCCCCTGGAGGTGGAGGGCCCAGCCCAGTCCGAAGGGGTTGTCGAGCTCCCGGAACATCTCCACGCTGGAGGTCGCGAGCTCGGCGACGCGGTCCCAGTCCTCTCCTCCGTAGGCCATCGTCGCCAGGCCCCAGGTGGTCTTGGCGATCCCCTCCCGGTCGCCCAGCTCCTCGAACAGAGCCAGGGCCTCGTCCTGGAGGCGCATGGCCGCGTCGAGATCCTGGGTCGGCTTGGGGGCGATGCCGTGGGCGAACGACAAGTTGTACTTGGCCTCGGCGATCGCCCGAGGCTCCCCCAGCTCCAGGCGGATGTCCAGGCACTCCTCGTACCAGCGGCGTGCCCGGGCGAAGTCCCCCATCCAGTAGGTCACACCGCCGGCTCCCTCCAGGGCCTTGGCCCGGGCCTCCTGATCCCACGGGCCGGACCGCTCGAGCAGGCCCTCCAGGCGCTCGGCGGCCTCCCGGAGGTGCCCCCGGAACTGCCAGAACCGCCACAGGGCCCCGCCCATCCGGAGGGCGACGTCGAGGTCGCGCTCGGCGGCCCAGGCGATGGCGCCCCGGAAGTTGTCGTGGTCGGCCTCGAGGGCGTCCAGCCACCGAGCCTGGTCCGCGCCGGTGAGCTCCGGCTCGGCTCGCTCAGCCAGGTGGAGGAAGAACAGGGCGTGGCGCCGGCGGATGACCTCGGCGTCGGGCTCCTGTTCCAGTCGCTCCCCGGCGAACTCGCGGATCGTCTCCAGCATGAAGAACCGGGGCTCTTCGGGGCCGGTCGCCTGCTGTCGGAGGAGGCTCTTGTTCGTCAGTGAGGCCACCCCCTCGAGGGCATCGAGGTCGAGCTCGCCACCGGGATTGCACACCGCGTCCACCGCTTGGAGGCTGAGCCCACCGACGAACGCGGCCATCCTGGCGAAGAGTCGACGCTCCCGTTCCTCCAGGATGTCGTAGCTCCAGGCGATGGCGTCCCGGAGCGTGCGCTGTCGCTGCGGAAGATCCCGAGAGCCACCGGACAGGAACGTGAGCGAGCGCTCCAGCCGGGCAAGCATGGCCTCCGGTGACAGGATCTTCACTCTGGCCGCGGCCAGCTCGATGGCCAGGGGCAGCCCGTCCAGCCGGGCGCAGATCTCGGCGACGGCGGGAGCGTTCTCGTTCGTCACCTGGAAGTCGGGTTTGACGGCCGTGGCCCGCTCGACGAAGAGCGCCACGGCCTCGAACTGCGACAGCCCGGCCAGGGACGGGAGGTGCGCCGGGTCGGGGAGCCCCAGCGGGGGGACCGGGAACTCCCTCTCGCCCGACAGCCCGAGAGGCTCGCGGCTGGTGGCCAGGACGTGGACGGTCTCGGTGCTGGTAAGGAGCATCCCCACGTCCGGCGCGCCCTCCAGGACCTGCTCGAAGTTGTCCGTCACCAGCAGGAGCTCTTTCTCGCGAAGGTGATCGATCACGGCGTCCGTGGGGCTCCCCCGGGTGGCCTCGGGCAGGCTCAGTGCCCGGGCCACGGCCGGCATCACCAGGGAGGGCTCAGTGATAGCCGCGAGCGGTACGAAGAAGACCCCGTCCTCCAGCTCAGGCAAGAGCTCCGCGGCGGCCTGGAGCGCCAGCCGGGTCTTCCCGGTGCCGCCGGGGCCCGTCAGCGTGAGGAGGCGAGCGTCCCGCACGGCGGCCTTCACCGATTCGAGCTCCCGGCGTCTCCCGACGAACGTGGTCAGCTGCACGGGG
>JBOGVU010000109.1:0-7674 GCA_050692915.1 Actinomycetota bacterium
CCGCCCCACCCCGCGGGCCCGGGCGGCGATCCAGTCGCGGGTCACATGGCGCCGGCGCTTGCCGCTCACCGGGTCGAGGAAGAACGCCGCGACCGCGCCGGCGGTGCCGGCGGCCACGATCCACAGGCGGGTCCTCTTCGGGGGCTCCTCCCCGGCGATCCAGTACCCCACCCGGCGCCGGGCCCCCTTGGTCCGGCCGGCGACCTCGTGGCCGACGGTTGAAGCCCGGCGACCGGCCACGCGGCCCAGCCGACCGGTCCTCCGGGCGATCTCCCTGGCTCGTTCCTCAGCCTTCGTCCTGGTCCTGGTCATGCGGCCACCTCCCAAGGTCCTCCCTAAGAGATACCCAGGGGAACGGGGCGGGAATCCGCCCCCCTCAGCGAGGCTGGGCCGGGTGCTCCACGACCGCGATGACCCGGGAGGCCATGAACCGGCCCGTCCGGATCGCCCGGCCGCTCCTGGTGACCTCGGCCACCTCGACCACCCCCCTGGCGGTGGAGACCTCCACCCGCCTCCCCGACTTGGTGGCCTCGATCTCGAAGCGCTGAAAGCTCCCGCCGGTATCGACCGTCACCTCGACCCGATCGCCCTTCATGGCCCCATCCTAGGGCCACCAGGGCCCGAGCACGGGGCGGTCCGGCCCTTCTCAGGCGGAGGCGTTTGGTCCATACTCTTCGCGGGCACCATCTCCGAGACGACGGAAGGGGGCACCGTGAAGAAGTTCCTGATCCTCCTGGGGATCATCGGCTTGGTCGTGGCCATCGCCATGTACATGCGGAGCCGCCAGGGCGAACTCGAGTACTGAGCGGTCCCCGGGAAAGCGAAGGGCCCCCGCCACAGGCGGGGGCCTTGGCCTTTCCGGGCGCCTACCCCTTGGCCCAGCAGTCCGCGGCCTGCTCGTTCGACCCGTCGATGATGTCGTCGGGGTCGGCCTCGTACTGGTCGTGGCCGAGGTTGCCCTTGAGCTTGTCGACCTCGCCATCCGCGGCCACCAGGCAGTCGTTCTCGCCGGCGCCGATCAGCACGTCGCGGCCCGGCCCGCCGACCAGGAGGTCGTTGCCGATCTCGCCGTTGAGGCGGTCGTTACCCTCCTCGCCGAAGACCTGGTCGTTGCCGCGCCAGGCGTGGAACTCGTCGTCGCCGGGCCCGCCGTAGAGCCGGTCCATACCGTTCCCGCCGAAGATCACGTCGTTGCCGCCGCGCCCGTACACCACGTCGTTGCCCTCGTCGGGGCAGATCACGTCGCGCTTCTTGGTCCCCTTGATCACGTCGGGACCGTCGTCGCCGACCTTCGTGCAGGGCGGGTAGCCGGGAGCCGGGGGTTGCCCGACCGTCGGCGCCCAGGCCTCGGGGGTGCCGACCAGGAGCACGCCGACGATGCCGGCGGTGAAGGTCAGGACGCGGATCGATCGCATGTCATGGTGTCCTTCGGCACGGGTCGGGGGCGACCTTAGCCCGGGCATTCAGTCCAAAGCGCCCGGCCGGCTAGGCGTAGTGCTCGACGATGAGGCGTTCGTCGACCTCGGCGGGCAGTGGGATCTCGGCCCGCTCCGGCCACCGGGCCAGCCGGCCCCGGACGCCGTCCGAATCCCGCTCCAGGTACGGGGGCGGGTCGGGCTGGAGCTCCAGGGCCTCGCGGACGCCGATCATGGCCCGGCCTCGCTCAGAGAGCTCGAGCTCCTGGCCGGGTCGAACCCCGGCGCTGGGCACGTTCACCCGCCGGCCGTCCACGCGGACATGGCCGTGGGAGACGAGCTGGCGAGCCTGGCGGAGCGAGAGCGACCAGCCCATCCTGTGGGTGACCGCATCGAGCCGAGTCTCCAGGAGCCGCAGGAGGTCTTCGCCGGTGACGCCCTTCTTCCGGATGGCCTGAGCGAAGTACCGGCGGAACTGGCGCTCCCCGATCCCGTACATGGCCCGGAGCTTCTGCTTCTCCAGCAGCCGGAGGTGGTACTCGGTCTCCCGGCGGCGGGCCCGGCCGTGCTCGCCGGGGGGGTACGGCCGCTTGTTGACCGGGCAGTTGGGGCGGCCGCAGATGGCCACGCCAAGCCGACGACACATCCGGTGCCTGGGTCCGATCTTGTTCACGGGTGTACAGAGTACCCGGCCGGAGGCCCTCCTGACGACCCGACTCGAGGAAGGCCCCCGGCCGCCAGACGCGCTGGGAGCCGCCCCGAGGGACGGCTCCCTGACGCAACAAGCAGAACGGGCGCGCTACGGCCCGACGGTCACCTCCGCGTGGAAGGCGTCCTGGTCGGTGTCGTCCCCGCTCGGCGAGGGGACCTGGGTGCCGGGGCGGCCATCCATCCACAGCAGATGGGCCGACCCCCCGACCGCGACGATCCCCGTGTAATCGCCGATGAACTCGGCGGCGCAGTTGGCACCGAAGCCGCTGGCGTTCGACGGCGAGGACGCCGTACTCACCCGGACGGTCTGGCTCCAGGTGTCGCCGCCGTCCGGCGAGACCGCGTACGAATGATCGAGCATGGCGTCGTCGGTGTACTGGCGGTCCACGAATCCGACGTGGACGAAGTCACCAGAGGCGTCGATCCAGGCGAAGAACTGATCGCTCTTCTCCGACTCCTGGTTGATCGTCACCGGCCGGCTCCACGAGGTACCGCCGTCCTCGGACCGCGTGTAGACGATGTCCGCGGAGCCGCCCTGCCAGTTCGACCACACCATGTGGAGCGTGCCGTCGTCACCGACATCCAGCACCGGGTAGCTGGCGTCCCGGAACGCGCTGTGGGGCAACGGGCTCGGCAGGTCGTTCACTCTGGACACCAGATGGTGGGTCCATGTGTCCCCTCCATCCTCGGAGCGGGAGACGAACGCCCGCCCACCGTTCCGGCCGACGGGGTTGTTCCACACCTCGTACGAGACGTACAGAACGCCGTCGGGCGTACCGTCGTCGTACACCACCGGAGTGGAGAACTGCGCGTACCGGTCCGAGATGACTGCCGGCTCGGTCCAGGTCGCGCCGCCGTCGGTCGACTTGCTGAACACGATCGGGGACGCCTCGTAGTTCCCCAGGCCCGTCTTGCCCTTGGGCTGGAACGCGAACCGGGCCCACGTAACGTAGACGGCGCCGTCGGGGCCAACCGCGATCCACTCCTTGTCGTGGAACACGGACGGGTCGTCGTCCTCGATCACGAACGACGTGGTCCAGGTGTCTCCCTTGTCGGTCGACTTGCTGACGGTGATGGCGCTGGCGAACGCGGAGTGCCCGGTGTCGGGGTTCGCCTGCCGGTTGAACGCGATGTTCGCGTAGTACACGGCGCTGCCGTCCGGCGCCCAGGCGAAGGCGGGGTCACCGACGCCCTGGTAGGTGCCGCCGGCCTCCTCGCTGATACCGGGCATGAACTCGTTCGACCAGGTCGCGCCACCGTCGTGCGAGACGTAGGCCCCCGCCGCTCCGTCGAAGCGCTGCTCCGACTCGACGAAGTACCGGTAGTCGTTTGCCCCACCGATCAGGTTGTCCGGGTTGGTGGGGTCTACCGAGATCGTCGTCTCGTTCTGCGGCGTCTCGTCGCCGACGAAGCACGCCGGGCCACTCGGGTGGTCACCGGGGTTGCCGGGCAGGTTCGTCACGTCCCCCACGATGACGTTCTGGTTCGCCCCCACGGTGATCGGGAGCGTGGTGAACGCCGCCGGCTTCGCCGCGGACGCCGTGGTGGCGCCGTCCGTGGCCTGAGTCTTCGTCTCGGTGACGCCCGAGGGCGTGGGGCCGTTGAGCCGCTGCCCCTCCCCTGCGCCGGCCGGCAGCACGGCGGCCAGCAGGATCAGGGCGAGGCTGGTGGTGAGGACGGAGATCCGTCTCATGGGCGACCTCCTTCAGGACGAGGGATGAGCGATCTCGACCCCGTTCTACTGGTCCCCGGGGCCCGGCGTCAAATGCGGTATGGCGGCTACTTCTGGCCGGGGCCGTGCTCGTGGGGGCCCTCGTGGTCCTGGTCTGAGGGTGACTCGTCCTCCGGGACCTGGATCAGGCGACCGCCCCGGTCGGGGCACGGGGCCTCGAGCGGGCCGGCCATGACCCGGCCGGGCGGCGGGAGGAACTGGACGAAGCCGTACCGGTCGCACGCCAGGCACCCGAGCTGGGCGGCGTGCCCCACCTCGAGCCAGGGGCCGGGGGCGTGCCCGGCATCGCGGGCCAGCCGTTCGACCTCGGCCTTGAGCTCGTCCCTGGTGGTCACGGATCAAGGATACTGAGGCCGCGGGAATGCCCTCGGCCGGGGACGGGTTGCCCGGCCCAGGAGGGACGCGTGGATCCACAGCGAATCATCAAGACCTACCTGATCATCACGGCGCTGTTCACGCTGTCCGCGTCCCTGATCTGGGGCATCAACACGCTGTTCCTCCTCGACGCGGGCCTGTCGATCTTCGAGGTCTTCGTGGCGAACGCCGCCTTCACCGCGGCCATGGCCCTGTTCGAGGTACCCACCGGGGTGGTGGCCGACACCAGGGGCCGGCGGATCTCGTTCTTGCTGAGCGCCTCGGTCCTGGCCGTTGGCACCCTGGCATACGTGGGAGTCGCGGCCATCGGGGGCGGCGTGGTCCTGTTCTCGGTGGCCGGGGTGATCCTGGGGCTCGGGTACACGTTCTACTCCGGGGCTGTCGAGGCGTGGCTCGTGGACGCCCTTCGGTCCACGGACCACCCGGGGGAGCTGGACCGGGTATTCGCCCGGAGCCAGAGCGTCTTCTGGGCCGCCACGCTGATCGGGACCGTCGGCGGCGGCGCCCTGGGACAGCTCGACCTGGCCATCCCCTACGTGGTCCGGGCGGGCCTGCTGATCGCTGCGTTCGTGGTGGGGTTCGTCCTCATGCACGACCTCGGCTTCACGCCGAGGGCCCTGCGGATGCGAGGGATCGTCGGCGAGATGCGGAAGGTGGGCCGGGCGGGGCTCACGTTCGGCTGGCGGAACCCCTCGGTTCGCCTCTTGGTCCTGGAGGCCTTCGTCGTCTCGGGCTTCTTCTTCTGGGCCTGGTACGCGTGGCAGCCGTACTTCCTCGACCTGCTGGGGAGGAACCTCGTGTGGGTGTCCGGGGTGATCGCGGCGCTCTTCTCGCTGGCGGGGATACTCGGCAACTCGCTGGTCGGCCGGGTGGCCGTCCCGGGTCGACGCCGGACCTCCATCCTGATCGTGGGGAGCGCGCTCACCACCGTGGTCATGGTGACCGTGGGTGTGGTTCAGCTGTTCTGGGTCGCGGTGCCGGCGTTCCTGCTGGGGGCGGTCTTCTTCGGGGTCATGGCGCCGGTCCGGCAGACCTTCCTGCACTCGATCATCCCGACGTCCGAGCGGGCCACCCTGGTCTCGTTCGACGCCCTCCTGGGCAGCCTGGGCAGCGTCGGGGGCCAGACCGGGCTCGGCTACCTGGCCCAGGTGCGGTCCGTGGCCGATGGCTTCGTCGTCGGCGGGGTGGCCACGGTCGTGGCGGTCCCCCTGTACGCGCTGCTCCGCCGGCGGGGGGAGCCCACCGACCGCATCTCCGAGACCGAGGCGCGCGAGCCGGCCCCTGTGGGGTAACCTGCCCCACGTGCGGGCAAGGCAAGCACGGCGGGTCCTGCGGATCGATGGTCTGATCGACCTGGGACTCGCCGCCTCGCTTCTCCTGGCCCCATGGGCCTCTCTCTACGACGCGCTGGGGCTTCCGCCCGCCGAACCGCCGGTCTTCGCCGTCATCGCCGGCGTGCTGCTGCTGGGGTTCGCGTACCTGCTGTGGGTGGCCCCCGACTACGCGGTCCTGGGACGTCGGGTGGCGGAGACGGCCGCGATCGTCAACGGCCTGATCGCCGCGGTGGTCGTCCTGTGGCTCGTCACCGGCCCGGTGGGTGTCAGGCTGCTGGGGGTGGGCATCGCCCTGGTGGTCGCCGCGGCCAAGGGTGTCCTGGCTGCGGCCGAGGCCCGGCTGGCCTCCGCTCCCTGACCGTAGCCCGAGGCACTACCGGCCCCGGACCGGACGGGTCCGGTCCGGGTCGCTGGGGCCCACGGGGAATCCCTGAGCATCCGTCTCGTCGACGCGGCGCGGGCCCATCCGTTCGAGCAGCCGTCGGGCCTCCCGGGCCTCGTCCGCGCTGCCGACCGAGATCGCCGCGGTTGATCCCGCTTCCGCCTGGAGGGGCCGGCGATCCTCCCCCCGGCGCTCCGGCCGCACGAAGCCGCCGGCGGTGAACCCGGCCGTGGCTCCGGCGAACGTCCCGATCACCGCCCCCAGCACCAGCCGCGCACCCAGGTCGAGCCCGCCGGGCCACGGGGCCAGGGCGAGGAGGAGCCCGCCGATCGCACCGAGCAGCGCGCCCAGGGGAACCCACCGCACCAGGCCCTTGCTCATGCTCTTGGTGAAGGGCCCCACGCTCCCGGGGCCGGCCACCGTGGACTCGACCTCTTCGGCCATCTCCCCGCGGATGGCCCCTCGGCGGTCGACCGGGCCGCCCGGGCGAGCGTCGAACCCGGCCCGCCGGGCCGCTTCCACGGCTCGCCGGGCATCCTCCGGGCCTCCGAACGTGGCCACGATCCGGCTCCCCCGGGGCACCCGGCCGCCGCGTCCATGATGGATCCCCTCGCTCATGCCCCGTCCTTACCCTGGGACGACCCGGGGTATCCAGCGCCCGAGGACCCCTCGGCGGTCGCGACTCCCCCCGCCTAGAGATCGAGCAGCGCGCCGCCGGTCGCTTCGTCCTGCACCCGTCGAAGCTCCGCGTCGAACCGCAGCACGAAGACCTCCAACGTGGCCCCGACGTGCCCCTCAAACAGGTGGCCCCCCACGGCCGACCCGTCGCGCTTCCCCAGCGTCACGTGGGCGTGGACCCTCGGTCCCTCCTCCATGACCGAGAGGTTCCCCAGGAACGCCAGGACCTCGGTCTCCTCCTCGATCCGGAACCGGTCGTACTCCCTCCGGTCAGGGTCCAGGAACCCGAGCTCGGCGTCGGTGAAGGCGCCGATCCCATGGAGCCTGGCCGCCCGGATCCCGTGGTCCCGGGCGAACGACGTCAGGAGGTCGACCACGGCATCGCCGCGCTCGAACCGAAGGATATCGGTGCCCGGCTCGAGGCTCCGGTGCCTCAGGCCACGCTCTCCCAGGCCGCGACCTTCGGATGGTCCTTGTCGACCGGGCCGACCTGGGCCGCGCCGCCCGGCGAGGTGTACCCGGCGATGTCCTCGCTGAAGAACTCCGCGTTGATCGGGGTGAACTCCTTCCACTCCGCGGGCACGTCGTCCTCGGCGAAGATGGCGGTCACCGGGCAGACCGGCTCACACGCCGCGCAGTCCACGCACTCGTCGGGCTGGATGTACAGCATCCGCCCGCCCTCGTAGATGCAGTCGACCGGACACTCGTCCACGCAGGACCGGTCCTTCACGTCGATGCATGGCTCGGTGATCGTATAGGTCACGTGCATCCCTCCTTCAGGCGGGGGCCTGGAACCCGGCCACCACGGGGTGATCCGCCTCGACCGGGCCCACCTGGGCCGCGCCGCCCGGCGAGGTGTAGCCGGCGATCTCCTCGGTGAAGAACTCGGCGTTCACGGCCGTGTACTGCTTCCATTCGGCTGGGACGTCGTCCTCGTAAAAGATGGCCGTCACCGGGCAGACCGGCTCGCACGCCGCGCAGTCCACGCACTCGTCGGGCTGGATGTACAGCATCCGCCCGCCCTCGTAGATGCAGTCGACCGGGCAC
>JBOGVU010000110.1:0-7627 GCA_050692915.1 Actinomycetota bacterium
ACACCGGAAGGGCCGGCCCGGAGGCCGGCCCCTGACGCTCATTCGGCGGCTGGGATCAGCCGGATTCGGGCGGCGGCAGCTCCTGCCACTCGCTCTCCTCGATCTCCCGGTTCCGGCGCCGGCGGAAGATCGCGAAGAACGCCGCGAAGGCCGCCACGATGGCCCCCAGGATGAACCACTTCTTCTTGCCCTTCTTCTCCTCCGCCATCCCTTGCCTCCTCTCGCGCCTCCGTGGGCCTGGGTGGACTTGAACCACCGGCCTCACCCTTATCAGGGGTGCGCTCTAACCGCCTGAGCTACAGGCCCGACGAGGTCGGAGACCAGCGTACCCGCAGGCGAAGCGGAGCGTCAAACGAGGGCGCTACCGGCGTTCGACCAGGGTGACCTCAACGCCGCCGAGAAGGTCCGCGATCAGATTGTAGAGGAACGCCAGGAACACCGTGAACGCGGACCACAGGGCGGTGGAGACCACCCCGACCAGGAACAGGATCCGCATCACGAAACCGAAGTCCACCTCGAAGGTCGTGCCGGGCTGACCGGGCCCGGTGGCGACCTCGCTCCCTCCCCAGATGACCGTGAGGAACTCCTCGACGGAGTCGATCGCCCCGGCCGAGTCGAGGACCGCGAACAGGATGGCCATACCCACCAGGGCCACCAGGAGCAGGCAGAAGTACACGACCAGCGAGACCTTCAGCACCGACCACGGGCTGACCCGGCGGATCGTCACCCGGACCCGGCGGGGCGCCGGTCGCCGGGAGCCCGCCGGAGTCGGCTCCTGCTCCCACGCCTCGATGGTGGCCTTGGCCATGCCTACCCCTTCACCACGCCGACCGGGCGGAGACGGGCCACCTTCCGGGAGAGCCCCGCCCCCTCGCACGCGTCAACGACCTGGGACACGTCCTTGTAGGCGTAGGGCGCCTCTTCCGCCAGCAGACGCCACTGGGACGCAGCAACTGTTATACCCCGCTCCTCGAGGGAATTCCGCAGTTCCGCGGGCGTCATGACCTTCTTGGCCTTCGTGCGGCTCATGGCCCTTCCCGCCCCGTGGCAGGTCGAGGCGAACGAGCGCGACCCGGCCTCCTCGGTCCCCACGAGCACGTACGACGAGGTCCCCATGGAGCCGGGGATGATCACGGGCTGGCCGACCTCCCGGTAGCGCGCCGGGAGCTCGGGGTGGCCGGGACCGAGGGAGCGGGTGGCGCCCTTCCGGTGCACGCACAGGGTCCGCGGCCGCCCCTCGATCTCGTGCTCCTCCATCTTGGCCAGGTTGTGGGCCACGTCGTACACGAGGGAAAGGCCGAGGTCCCGGGCCGAGCGCCGGAACACCGACTCGAAGCACTCCCGCACCGCATCGGCCAGCAGGTGGCGGTTCGCCCGGGCGAAGTTCGCCGCCGCGTACATGGCGCCCAGGTAGCGCACCGCCACGTCGTGGTCCAGGGGCGCGCACGACAGCTGGCGATCCGGCACTTCGATGCCGAGCGAGCCCATGAGCCCGTCCACCTCGCGGAGGAAGTCCGTGCACGTCTGGTGGCCCAGGCCTCGGGAGCCCGAGTGGAGCATCACGCACACCTGGCCGACGAACAGCCCCATGGCTCCGGCGGCCCGGTCGTCGAAGACCTCCTCGACCACCTGCACCTCCAGGAAATGATTGCCGGCGCCGAGCGACCCGAGCTGAGGCGCCCCTCGCTCCACGGCCCGGTCCGACACGTGCTCGGGACGGGCGTCCTCGAGCACGCCGCCGTCCTCGCAGAGCTCGGCGTCCTCTTCCCAGCCGATGCCCCGGGACAGCGGGAACCCCACCCCCTCCCGGAGGACCCGGGCCACGTCGTCGCGGGACAGGCGCATCCGGCCCTTCGTTCCCACGCCCCGAGGGACACGCTGGCCCAGCGTGTGCACCAGCCGGTCGACGCGCTCGCGGGCGTCCCCCTCCCAGTCCAGGTCGGAGCGGAGCAGGCGGACCCCGCAGGCGATGTCGAACCCGACCCCGCCGGGCGACACCACCCCGTCCTGCTCCCGGTCCGTGGCAGCCACCCCGCCGATGGGAAACCCGTACCCCCAGTGGATGTCGGGCATCGCGTACGAGGCGGTGACGATGCCGGGGAGCGTGGCCACGTTCGCCACCTGCTCGACCGCTCGATCCTCCACGGCCTTGGTTGCCATCTCCTCGGTGGCGAACACGATGCCTGGGACCCGCATCCCCGGGACCGAGCCCACGGGGACCCGCCACACGAAGGGCTCGACCGGCTCGAGCTCCATCGGGCTCGAGTGTGGCACGACCTACACGTCCAGGTAGACGTCGGCCGACCAGGTGCCGTTCGGGTCGCGCTCGAACCGGATCCTGTGGAGGGTGGCCGCCTTCACCCCCACCGATTCGAGGTCGCGGCCGCCCCGGGGGGCCAGCCGAACCACGGCCTCGGCCCGTCCATCTTCGACACGGCGAACCGTCACCCCGCCGAACACCGCGTCGTGGGACTCCTCCAGGTAGAGGAGCTCGTCCAGCCAGGCCGCCAGGAGCCCCGGGTGGTCGGACGCGGCGACCTCCACCGGGTGGTCCTCCCCCTCTCCCGGGAACCACGCGCCCTGGAGCGCGGCCAGGCCCTCGGCCGCGGCCTCCAGGATCTCCTCGGGCCCGTCGCCGGTGAGCCGCAGGCCCACGTCGGCGGTGTGCTCCAGGACCTCGAACCGTCCGGTCACCGCCGAGGCCCGAACGGGCCCAGGACGATGCGGACGTGGGCCGGGACCAAGGCCGCCAGCACGACCACGGCCGCCACGACCTCGCCGGTGGGAGGATCGGGCCGGAGCAGCATCCCGCCCCAGGCGATCCCCGCGCCGCACGCGGCCAGCGCGAGAGCCGCGACCATTGCCGGCATGAGGTTCCGAAGCACGAAAGCCATCACGAGCCCGGTGGCCACAGAGGCGACCACGATCCACGCGCCCGCGCTCACACGGCCTCCTCGGGGGCTCAGCCCTCCTCGACGTGCTGGTTGGCCACCGGGGCCACCGCGGCAACCTTGGTCCGGCCGGCCAGGCGCATCACCCGGACGCCCTGGCTCGGCCGTCCGGTCTGGCGGATGTCGCCCGAGCTGACCCGGATGACGATGCCCGTCGTCGAGATGACGAACACGTCCTGGTCCTTCGATCCGACGAACGCGCCGGCCAGGCGGCCGGTCTTGTCGGTGAGCTTGTGGGTCACCACCCCGAGCCCGCCCCGGCCCTTCTTCGGGTACTCCTTCACCGAGGTTCGCTTGCCGTAGCCGGTCTCACTGAGTGTCACCAGGTCCTGGCCGCCGCCGGCCAGAGCCATGGCGATGACCTCGTCCTTCGTCCGGAGCCGCATCCCGATCACGCCCCCGGTCTGCCGGCCCATCGGCCGAGCCGAGCTCTCGGCGAAGCGGATGGCCTGGCCGTCCTTGGAGACCAGGATGATGTCGTCCCGCCCGTTCGTGAGCCTGACGCCGATCAGCCGATCCTTCTTCCGAAGATTGATCGCCGCCAGGCCGGTCCGCGGCGAGTCGTACTCCACCAACGGGGTCTTCTTCACGATGCCGTTCTTCGTGGCGAACACCACGTACTTGGCGTCGTCGTAGCCCTTGAGCGGGATCACCGCGGCGATCTTCTCGTCGCCGGTCAGTGAGACCCCGGGGAGGTTCGCCGCGTACGTCCCTCGGGCCATCCGCGAGCCCTCCGGTAGCTGGTGGGCCTTCACCCGGTACACCTTGCCGCTGGTGGTGAAGAACAGGACCCAGTGGCGGGTCGTGGTGGTGAACGCGTGAGCGACGACGTCCTCCTCCTTGAGGTTCGCCCCCCGCACTCCTCGACCACCTCGGCCCTGGCGCCGATACGTCTCCACCGGCAGCCGCTTAACGTAGCCGGCCCGGGACACCGTGACCACCACGTCCTGCACGGTGACGAGATCCTCGAGGTCGATCTCGCCCTCGTCGGCCCTGAGCTCGGTGCGCCGCTCGTCGGCGAACCGGTCCCGGATCTCCTTCAGCTCGGTCTTGACGACGCCCAGGATCTTCTTGGGGTCCTTCAGCAGCGCCTTCAGCCGCTTGATGGTGGCCTGCAGCTCCTTGTGCTCCTCCTCGAGCTTCTCCCGCTCCAGCCGGGTCAGGCGGCGGAGCGGCATGTCGAGGATGTGGTTCGCCTGGACCTCGCTGAGCTTGAACCGCTTCATCAGCTTGCCCCGGGCCTCGTCGGCGTCCGCCGAGCCGCGGATGATCTTGATGACCGCGTCGAGGTTGGCCAGGGCGATAAGGAGCCCCTCGACGATGTGGTCCCGCTCCTCGGCCTTCCGCAGCTCGTACTGGGTGCGACGGGTGACGACCTCGCGCTGGTGGTCGATGTAGTACTTGATGGTCTGGGCCAGGTCGAGGGTCCGGGGGACGCCGTCGACCAGGGCCAGGTTGATGACCCCGAAGGACTCCTGAAGCTGGGTGGTCTTGTACAGCTTGTTGAGGACGATCTGTGGGTTGGCGTTCTTCTGGAGCTCGATCACGAGGCGCATCCCGCCCCGGCCGCTCGACTCGTTGCGGACCCTGGCCAGCTCGGGGATCCGCCGGGCCAGCCGGAGCTCCTCGACCTTCTCCGCCACCCGCGAGGGGTTCACCTGGAACGGCACCTCGGTGACCACCAGCCGCTGGCGGCCCCGCGAGTCCTCCTCCACCGTGACCCGAGCCCGCATCCGCACCGAGCCGCGCCCGGTCCGGAAGTAGTCCTTGATGCCGCCCTTGCCCATGATGATGCCGCCGGTGGGAAAGTCCGGGCCCTTGATGTACCGGCCCAGCTGCTGTGACGTGAGGTCCGGGTTGTCGATGGCCGCGATCACCCCGTCGATCACCTCGCCGAGATTGTGGGGCGGGATGTTCGTGGCCATACCCACGGCGATGCCGGCCGAGCCGTTCACCAGGAGGTTCGGGAACCGCGCCGGGAGGACGGTCGGCTCGTGCTCCTCCCCGTCGTAGTTCGAGGCCATGTCGACCGTCTCGGCCTCGATGTCCCGGAGCAGCTCCATGGCCATCGGCCCCAGCCGGGACTCCGTGTACCGCATGGCCCCCGCGGGATGGCCCTCGATCGAGCCGAAGTTGCCCTGGCCGTCGATCAGCGGGTACCGGAGCGAGAAGTCCTGGGCCATCCGGACCAGGGCGTCATAGATGGCGTCCTGGCCGTGGGGGTGGTACTTCCCCATCACGTCCCCGACCACCCGGGCCGACTTCTTGGTCGGGCGGTCGGGTCGGATGCCCTGCTCGAGCATCCCCCACAGGATCCGCCGGTGGACCGGCTTCAGGCCGTCCCGGACGTCGGGCAGCGCCCTGGAGACGATGACCGACATCGCGTAGTCGAGGAAGGAGGTACGGATCTCCTCCTCGATATCGATCGAATCGGCGCGGAGGGCGGCCATGCGATCAGACGTCGATCAGCCGAACGTCCTTGGCGTTCGCCTGGATGAACTTCCGGCGCTCCTCGACGTCCTCGCCCATCAGGATGCTGAAGGTCCGGTCCGCCGTGGCGGCGTCCTCCATGGTGACCTGGAGGAGGGTTCGCTGGTCGGGGTCCATGGCGGTCTCCCACAGCTGCTCCGCGTTCATCTCACCGAGGCCCTTGAACCGCAGCACGTTGAAGTTCTTCTTCTTCCCGTTTGTCTTCCGGAGCCCGTCGAGCTCCTTGTCGGAGAAGAGGTACTGCGGCTTGCCGTCGAGGTTGACCCGGTACAGAGGCGGCTGGGCGATGTACACGTGACCCGCGTCGATCAGCTCGTACATGTGCCGGAAGAAGAACGTCAGCAGGAGGGTGCGGATGTGCGCGCCGTCGACATCGGCGTCGGTCAGGGCCACGATCTTCCCGTACCGGGCCTTGGTCAGGTCGAACTCCTCGCCGATGCCGGTCCCCACCGCGGTGATGAGCGCCTGGATCTCTTTGTTCTCCAGGGTCTTGTGCAGCCGGGCCTTCTCGACGTTCAGGATCTTGCCCCGGATCGGGAGGACGGCTTGGTAAGCGGGGTCCCGGGCCTGGATGGCCGGCCCCGCGGCCGAGTCGCCCTCCACGATGAACAGCTCGGTCTTCTCCGGCTCGGCGAGCTGGCAGTCGGCCAGCTTCCCGGGCAGGGTCGAGTCCAGGATCCCCTTCCGCCTGGCCAGGTCCCGGGCCTGGCGAGCGGCCAGCCGGGCCTTGGCCGCCTCGCTCCCCTTCTGGACGATGCGCTTGCCGTCGCCGCCGTGCTCCTCCAGCCACGTCATGAGGTGCCGGTTCACCGTGGTCTCCACGAACGAGCGGGTCTCGGTGTTGCCGAGCTTCGTCTTCGTCTGGCCCTCGAACTGCGGCTCCTTCAGCTTCACCGAGACGATCGCGGTGAGGCCCTCGCGGACGTCGTCCCCCTCGAGGTTGGGCTCCTTCTCCTTGAGCAGGTTGCGGCTGCGGGCGTAGCGGTTGATCACGTTTGTCAGGGCCTTGCGCAGGCCCTCCTCGTGGGTCCCGCCCTCGTGGGTGTTGATCGTGTTGGCGAACGAGTGCAGGGACTCGGCGAAGCTCGTGTTCCACTGGAGGGCCACCTCGACCTCGGCGTCTTCCCTCTTCCCCTCGAAGTGGATGATCCGGTTGATGGAGTCCTTCCCCTGGTTCAGGAACTGGACGAAGTCGGCCAGGCCGCCCCGGGCCTTGTAGACCTCGCGCCACTCCTGGCCGCCCCGCTCGTCTGCGAGGGCGATCTCCACGCCGCTGGCCAGGAACGCCAGCTCCCGGAGCCGCTCGGCCAGGATGTCCCGCTTGAAGTCGGTCTCCTCGAACACCTCCGTGTCGGGCCAGAACGAGATGACCGTGCCGGTCTTCTTGGTGGCCTTCCCCCGCTTCAGATTCTCGAGCCGCTTTCCCCGGGAGTAGGATTGGGTCCACACGGCCCCGTCCCGAGCCACCTGCACGTCGAGGCGCTCCGACAGGGCGTTCACCACGGACACGCCGACGCCGTGGAGGCCTCCCGACACCGCGTAGGACTTGCCGTCGAACTTCCCGCCGGCGTGGAGGGTGGTGAGGACCACCTCCAGGGCCGGCCGGCGATCCTTGGCTCTCGGGATCGGCTTCACGGGGATCCCCCGGCCGTCGTCTGCAACCGTGACCCCGCCGTCGGCCCGCAGGCGGACCAGTATCCGTGAGGACGCCCCGGCCAGAGCTTCGTCGATGGCGTTGTCCACTACCTCGTAGACGAGGTGGTGGAGCCCCCGGCTCCCGGTCGAGCCGATGTACATGCCCGGCCGGCGGCGGACGGCCTCCAGTCCCTCCAGGACGGTGATGTCGGCGGCTTCGTATCGGGGCCCGGTCTTGCGGCCGGCTCGCCCCGAGCCGGCGGCGGTGCCTCCGGCCGAGGTTGGCGGGCGGCGGGCGGCGGGCGACCCGACCGACCGGGGTGGCCGGGTGGCCTTCTTGGGGGGAACGGTCCTCTTCTTCGCCAACGAACCTCCGGTGGGACCCGCCCACGGCGGACCCAGCGCTCCTGCGGGGGGGCCGCGAAACGGGTGCTTCTACGCCACAGATTCTATCACCGGGACGCCCGGGTCACAGCAGCTTCGCATCCCCCGGTGACATCCCGGAACCTTTGCGCCGCAACGGTTCCGACGCCTTTCGACCGGCCTCCGGG
>JBOGVU010000111.1:0-7464 GCA_050692915.1 Actinomycetota bacterium
CTTCAGGGGTTTGCCCCCCTCCCGAGCGATCAGCTCGGCCACCTCCTCGGACCGCTCCCCGATCCGCCGGGAGATGTGCATGAGGGCCTCGGCCCGGGCGTGGGTGGGGAGGAGCCGCGACTCCTCCTCGAACGTTCGGGCCGCCGCCGCCAGGGCGGCCTCGAGATCGGCGTCCGTGGGCGTCCCCACCCGGGCCACCACGGACCCGTCGAACGGGCTGGTGACCTCGAACGGCTCATCGCCCGTCCGGGTCTCGCCGGCGACGACGTACGGCCTGACCTCGGTCATGAACCCCTCAGTCGATCGGCGCCATCACGTGCTTCAGCTCGGTGTAGTGCTCGATGCCGTAGATGCTCATGTCCTTCCCGTACCCACTCTGCTTGAAGCCGCCGTGAGGCATCTCCGGCGTGAGCGGGATGTGCGTATTGATCCACACCGTGCCGAACCGCAGCTTCCGGGAGGCGTTCAGGGCCCGGCCGATGTCCCGGGTCCACACCGAGGAGGACAGCCCGTAGTCGACGTCGTTGGCCCAGGCGATGGCCTGCTCGTCGTCCTCGAATCGCTGGACGGTCACCACCGGGCCGAACACCTCGCGTTGGATGATCTCCGAGCTCTGGTCGATGTCGGTGATCACGCTCGGCTTGTAGAAGAACCCCGGCCCATCGATCCGCTCCCCGCCGGTCAGGACCTTGGCCCCGGCGTCCCGGGCCCGGTCCACGAAACCCGTGACCCGGTCGAGCTGCTCCCTCGATACCACCGGCCCCATCTCCGTGTCCGCCGCGCAGGGATCTCCGACCTTCAGCGACTCCACAGCCGGAACGAGCTCGGACAGCAGGTCGTCGTAGACGCCCCCGCCGGCCAGGACCCGCGTGGCGGCCGTGCAGTCCTGGCCCGAGTTGAAGTAGCCGGCGGTCTTGATCCACTCGACCGAGGACTCCAGGTTGGCGTCGTCGAAGACCACCACCGGGGCCTTGCCCCCCAACTCCAGGTGCACTCGCTTCAGCGTGTCGGCGGCGGCGCGGGCCACCTCCTTGCCCGTGGTGACCTCGCCGGTCAGGGACACCATCCCCACCCCCGGGTGCTTCACGATCGCGGCGCCGGTGGGCACCCCGTCGCCGAGGACCACGTTGAACACGCCGGGCGGGAAGATGTCGGCGGCCAGCTCGGTCATCCGGAGAAGAGTGAGGGGGGTCCACTCGGAGGGCTTGATCACGACCGTGTTGCCAGCGGCCAGGGCCGGGGCGAACTTCCACATCGCCATGTACAGGGGGTAGTTCCAGGGCGCGATCAAGCCCACCACGCCGATGGGCTCCCGGCGGAGCCAGCTCGTGTAGAGGGTGGTGTCCTCCTTGTAGTACTCCCCGGTGGACAGGCCGCCGATCACTCGAGCGGCCCCGGCGAAGAACCGGATCTGCTCCGCGATCACCATGATCTCGTCGGAAACCACCCAAGAGGAAGGCTTGCCGACATTCTCGGACTCCAGCCGCCCGAGCTCCTCGGCGTTCTCCTCGATGGCCTCGGCGAGCTTCAGCATCATCGCGCTCCGCTCGCCGGGCGTGCTGTCGAACCAGGTCTCGAACGCCTCCTGGGCCGCCCGGACGGCCCGGTCGACGTCCGCCTCGGTCCCTCGAGGGATCTCGGCGATCGTGTCCCCGGTGGAGGGGTTCACCACCGGGAGGCCCTCCTCGGCGGCGCCGTCGGTCCACTCTCCGCCGATGAACATCTGCCTGCGAGTGATCGTCTGGGCCATCCTCGCTCCCTCCTCCGCTTCTTGAGCCCCTTAGCGTACCGCCGGGGCCGCGGCCCTCGCCTCGACGCACGGGCCAACGCCCCTGCTCACCCTGTACGGTCCGGACAAATGGCCCCGGACGGAGCCGGTCAGTCCGCCGGGTGGGCCAGGAGGTCCCGGGCCCGGATGGCCAGCCAGAACTCCATCCGGTCGTGCGGCGTGGACAGGTCCCGGCCCGTGAGCTCCTCCGCCTTCCGCATCCGGTACCGAAGCGTGTGCCGGTGGACGAACAGCTCGGCCGCCGCCGCCTCCCACCTGGCGTTGTGGTCGAGGAAGGCCCGGAGCGACGGGATCAGCTCTCCGCCGTGCTCCTGGTCGTACCGGTCCAGGGGAGCCAGGACCGAGTCGGCGAACGCCCGCAGGGCATCGGGCTCCTGAAGCGTCAGCAGCAGCCGGTACGTCCCCAGCGTCTGGAAGTCCGCCATGGAGCGGCGCTCCACGTGACACACCTGGAGCGCGTAGCGGGCCTCCCGAAGGCTCCGTCCGGTCTCAGCCGGGGACACGGGGCTGCCCGCGCCGGCCAGGACCTCGATGCCGAGCCGGGAAGCCACCTCGCTCCGGAGATCGTCGACGGCCCCGTCTCCATCGGGGCGGAGGAGAACGTACAGGACGTCGTCTCGAGGCGCCGTCAGGAACCCTCCGTCCCGGCGGGACATGACGTCCTCCACGGCCCGCGTGAGCTCCTGGACGGGGAGGTTCGACTCCATCGCCACCACCTCGACCTGCCCGTCAGCCTCCAGCCCGAACCTCCGTAACCCCCGGGTGGCCTCCCGAGGCGACAGGCCCCCCCGGACCAGCGCGTCGAGGAAGTCGCCACGAAGGCGGCGCTCGGCGTCGGCCACGGCGCGGGACTTGTCGAGCTCGATGGCCAGCAGCGACAGGGCGTGACCGGCCACGATGCGGTCGAACTGGCTGAGCGCCTCGCGCTTACCGGTCGCCAGGAACGCCTCAACCCTGCCCCGAGGCCCCACCGGCTGGACCGAGACGTGGTCCCCGCGATCGACCATCGACACGCTGAACCCGAGCTCCGGCGGCCTGGTATCTCGGAGCTCGTCCCACAGCCGAGGGGCCCGGCCCCGCGCCGAGCGGGGCGCCGCGGCCAGGGGGATCCCGTGGAGGTCGAGGGCCACGGCCCATCCGCCGATGGCATCGGCCAGCGCCGAGACCACGCCCCGGACCCCGGCGCCCTCCAAGACGGCCCGGGTCAGGGCGTGCTGGGCCTGCATCGAACGCTGGAGGACCTCGACCTGCTCGCTGGCGATCCTCGTGAACACGGCCTCGGTGATGGCGATGAACGGGACCGGGTACGGGACCTCGAACATGGGGAAGTCGAGGCGTTCCGCGGCGTCGGCCACAGCCTTGGGGACCTTGGTGTAGGAGAAGCCAACCCCGAAGCCGAGCCCGGCCAACCCCGCCGTCGAGAGCCGTTCGACGTAGGCCCGCTGCCGGGCAGGCGTCTTCCCCAACCCCATCCCCGTGGTGAGGAGGAGCTCCCCGCCCCGGAGCCACGGTGTGGGGTCCTCCAGCTCGCTGACGTGCACCCAGCGGATCGGCCGGGAGGCGCCGGCCCGCCCCGCGGCCAGCTTCAGGGCCAACCCGGGGATCCTGAGGATGTCCTCGATCCGAACCGTCACCGGGTGATTGTACGTTCCGTACAACTGTCGCGTTGGTGTCCCTCGGCCGGGGGCCCTTAGGACGGACCGTACAAAGGGGCGTGGGGCCTTTTCGACCGGCCGCGGGGCCGAGCCCTCCCCCGGTCCGGAAGACTGGGGCCATGGAGCTGCCCCAGGAGCGACGGCTCGTCACCGACATCCCCGGACCAAGGTCCCGCGAGCTCATGGCCCGGCGGGAGGCGGCGATCCCGAAGGCCGTCTTCAACACCATTCCGGTGTTCGTCGAACGGGCCTCCGGAGCGATCGTCGAGGACGTCGACGGGAACCGGCTCATCGACTTCGGCGCCGGGCTGGCCGTCCTGAACGTCGGCAACGCCCACCCGGCCGTGGTGGAGGCGATCCGGGAGCAGGCGGCCGCGTACACACACACGTGCTTCCACGTCACGCTCAACGAGCCCTACGTGGCCCTGGCCGAGCGGCTGAACGAGCTGGCGCCGGGCGCCCACGAGAAACGGACCATGCTGGTGAACTCCGGGGCGGAGGCCGTCGAGAACGCGATCAAGCTGGCCCGCTACTTCACCCGCCGCCCCGCCGTGGTCACCTTCGACCACGCCTTCCACGGCCGGACCATGCTTGCCATGACGCTGACCGGTAAGGCCATGCCGTACAAGGCCGGGTTCGGCCCGTTCGCGCCCGAGGTGTACCGGCTGCCGTTCGCCTACCCGTACCGGTGCCCCACCGGGCGGTCCCCGGAGGCGTGCGGACCGTCGTGCGCCGACCTCGTCATCGAGGAGATCGAGCGGAACATCGGGCCCGAGAGCGTGGCGTGCGTCATCGCCGAGCCCGTCCAGGGCGAAGGCGGATTCGTGGTCCCGGCGCCGGAGTTCCTCCCCCGCCTGGCCGAGTTCTGCCGGGACCGGGGGATCCTGTTCGTGGCCGACGAGGTTCAGACGGGCTTCGGACGAACCGCCCGCTGGTTCGGCTCGCAGCACTTCGGGCTGGAGCCGGACATCGTTGTCACGGCGAAGGCGCTCGGCGGAGGCCTCCCGATCGGCGGGGTCACCGCCCGGGCCGACATCATGGACTCCGTCCACATGGGAGGCCTGGGGGGGACGTTCGGGGGCAACCCCGTGGCCGCCGCGGCCGCCCTCGAGGTGATCGCGGCGATCGAGCGCGAGGGCCTCCTCGATCGGGCCGAGCGGGTCGGCGCCACACTCACCGCCGGCCTCCGCGACCTCCAGGACCGGCACGAGATCGTCGGGGACGTCCGCGGCCTCGGGGCCATGGTGGCCATGGAGCTGGTGGAGGACCGGGACACGAAGCGCCCGGCCAAGGAGGCCACGGCCCGGATCATCGAGGAGTGCTACCGACAGGGCCTGGTCGCCCTGAAGGCCGGGACGTACGACAACGTGGTCCGGCTCCTCCCGCCACTGACGATCCCCGATGACCTCGTGGAGGAGGGCCTGGGGCTCCTCGATAAGGCCCTGGCCGCAGCCACGCACTAGCCTCGGTCGAACCGGCCGCAGCGACGTGGCGAATCCAAACGGGAGGCCCACCCCCAGGGAGGGACGCCATGACGCTCCGCCGCACGCTGACCCGTCTCCTGCTCGTCGGATCACTGGCCGCAACCGGCCTGGTGGCTACCGCCCCGCCGGCCGCAGCCGACTTTCACTTCATGAAGATCCGGGAGGTCGGGCTTGACGGACCGGGCGGGAGCGACTTCGTGGAGCTCCAGATGTTCTCGCCGGGCCAAACCAACGTGTCCGGCCATACCCTGACCATCTATGACGAGGTCGGGGGGCCCACCGTCTATCCCCTGCCGTCGGACGTAGCGAACGGCGCCAATCAGGCCACGATCCTGATCGCCACCCCCGGGTTCACCGGCCCCACCCCGGACTTCGGGGACATGCCGAACGTCATGGCCGCCGACGGCGGAGCGGTGTGCTTCGAGACCATCGACTGCGTGGAGTGGGGCACCAGCGGGGTCGTCGCCGTTTCGGCGGATCCTCCCGCCACCGCCCCCGCCCCAGGGCAGTCGCTCGAACGCAGCATCGCCCCCGGCTGCCCCACCCTCCTGGAGAACGGCGACGACACCGGGGCGAGCGCCACTGATTTCGCCGTCCAACCCTCGCCGAACCCGGAACCCAACAGCGCTACCCCCGACGAGACGCCCTGTGGGGGCGGGGGCGGCGGTGGCGCCTTCAGCGTCACGAACCTCAAGACCAGGGTGAAACGAGGGCGGGCCACGATCAGCGGCCGGATCGAGCCCTCGGCCACCGGTGAGCGGGTGAAGCTCCCGTTCTTCGCCAACAGGTCGCCCCTCCGGAAGGTCTCCACCAAGAGCGCTACCCTGAACGCTGCCAGCGAGTTCAAGAAGCGCTTCAGGGTGCCGTCTGAGTCGACGCGCTGCAAGGTGGTGGTCAGGTTCAAGGGGGCCAAGATGGGGCAGAGGAAGTTCAAGTGCTGAGGTGAGCGCCCTCGACGACGAGGCCGTCGACCGGGCGCTGGCGGACCTGCCGGGCTGGAAGCACGAGGGCGGCGAGATCTTCAAGTGGTTCCGGTTCGGGAGCTTCCCCGAGGCCATCGCGTTCATCGCCCGTCTCATCGAGCCCTGCGAGGAATTGAACCACCACCCGGACATCGAGAACCACTACGACCGCGTGCGGATCGGGCTCCACACCTGGAGCGCGAACGCGATCACCGAGAAGGATCTCCAGCTCGCTCGGGATATCGAGCGCCTCGTCGACCGGGGTTGAGCACCGCGCGTGAGCGGTAGATACTGCTTCGGGTCTTCCGGGGGTCGAGCCATGGAGACGGGGTCAAGATGCGGCGGGGCCTGGGGCATGTCCTTGCCTACTGGCGGGCGGAGCGACGCACCATCGCTCAGGGGTTCGTGGCCCTCCTCATCGCCACGGCGGGCAGCCTCCTCGCCGGGGTCGTCCTCGGGAAGATAACCGGAACCCTCGAGCGCCTCCCCGGCCTGATTGTCCTCATGCCCGCCGCCATAGCCACTCGGGGCAACATCTTCGGCGCCATGGCCTCGCGCCTGGGGACCTCCATCCACTCCGGTCTGTTCGAGGTGAGCCGGGACCGCGGGGGGGTCCTGTATCAGAACCTGTTTGCGGCCACGGTCCTGACCCTGGCGATCTCCCTCGGCGGCGCGGCGCTCGCCAGGATCCTGTCGGTGGCCTTCGGCCTGACCACGATCTCGCTGGCCGACTTCGTGGTGATCTCGATCGTTGGAGGAGTGCTGGCGAGCATCTTCGTTGGTGCCATCGCGGTCGGCTCCGACGGCACCGCCGAGCAGGTGCTCCGAGGGTCGATCCCGTGAACGTCCCCATGATCATGTCGAGTTTGCGGCCGTATGCGGGGGCAAAGTCGACATGATCAAGGGAGCGGTATCAGGGCGCGCACGGCGGCGCGGCCCGGCCGGACGCCGTCCCGGAGGGCCCGACACCCGGGGTGAGATCCTGACGGCCGCCCGGGCCGAGTTCGGCGAGCGTGCGTACGACAGGGCCTCGATCCGGGCCATAGCCGGTCGGGCGGGCGTCGACCCGGCGCTGGTGCACCACTACTTCGGCACCAAGGAGCAACTGTTCCTCGAGGCGATGGAGGTCCCGTTCGCACCGGCGGAGGTCGCCGGCGAGATCTTCTCGGGGTCGATGGACGACGTCGGCGAGCGGGCAGTCCGCACCTTCTTCGCGGTGTGGGGCGATCCGGTACGCCGTGCACCAGTTCTGGCCATGCTGCGATCGGCCATGAGCAACGAGGTGGCGGCTGCGCTGCTCCGGCAGTTCGCGCAGCGGACCATCCTCACCAGGGTCGTCGCGGGGCTGGAGATGCCAGACCGGGAACTCCGAGTCGAGGCGGCGGTCTCGCATCTGATCGGCCTGGCCCTGATGCGCTACGTGGTCAAGCTCGAACCGCTCGCGTCCCTGCCGGACGAGGACGTCGTCGCACTCGTCGGACCGGTGCTCCAGCGCTACTTCGACGCGTGAGCCTCGTCGTTCGCGACTTGTGGCGGGTTGGGAACGTCTCGGCGACGTTTGAGACGTGTGAAAC